>CAMJTE010000032.1 GCA_946408655.1 uncultured Caryophanales bacterium
ATATCTTAATTTTACGATATCTTTAAATATATTTACTTGCTTCTTTAATACTTAAATCACTCATTTGATTTTTGTATCTATTAACAAATTCTTTAACCCAAGTAGAATTTGTCTTTGAATATTCTCTTAATGCCCAACCAATTGCTTTATTTATAAAGAATTCATCTGTTCCAAAGCAATTAATTATAATTTTTTCTAATAACTCATAATCAGTTTTATCCTTTAAATTTAATTGATGTTCGATAGCTGTTCTTTTAATCCAAATATTATCATCTTTAGACCACTCAAGCATTAAATCTTTAACTCTTAAATCTCTTGTTTCAATATCTCCAATAACTTTGCATAAAAAATCAATTGTATCCCACCAAGATTTATTAACTATATATTCTTTAATTTTTGGTATATCATCATAAGAAACATATTGTTTCATTGCAAGTAAATAATCATAAACTAAATATTGAAACTCTCTATGACTATCTTTATAACATATATTTAAAAATTCCCAATCGATAGTTTTTGACTTCTTTTCAGTTTTAATGAAATCATTATAAACTTCTTTTCTTTTTGGAGTATGAAGTCCGTAAAAATCAAACATATTTCTCATATACTTTGACATAGCAATAGCATTTTCTTTATCTTCTTTTGATTCAAACATTTTTTTAATCTCTAAATATTTATCCATAAGATCAACTCCTAATAATTATTATATCATGATATTATGATGTTTTTTAATTAACTTGGTAGTTCGCAATATTACTATTTTACGATCTTAAATGGTAATATAGCCAAATATCTAAATCAAAGTGGCTCCAGAATGGCTCCAGCCCATATTTTGGACTATTTTTTGGCAAAAAGAAAAGCTCGATTTTTCCCTTATTTTATCGGGGTTTGCGAGCTATTTACCACAACATTGTTTGTATTTTTTACCACTGCCACATGGCCCTTTGTATTTGGGCTTTTGGGAGCTTTTGGCAGCACTTGGCACGTTAATTCGGCACTTGGTTGCACTTGGGAGCACTCCGTAGCACTCGGCAAACCTAGCAGAACGTATCTAAAAACGTATCTAAAATCAATTATTAATTTATCTAGAACGTCTTAAGTTTGATTCTCTTGAACCAGAAAAATCTATATATTGAAGATTTTCATTGTTAAATGGATTTGAACGTTTTTTATTATTTTCATATTTTTTTGTATTAATGACAACAATTGGAATATTTAGCCTTTTACTTTCGCTAACTGCTAACTCATTTATTTCATCAAATGAAACAATAAAATCAGGATTTATTTTGCCCGCAATTTGTATTTCACTATACCTAGTTTTCTTATTGGAATCTAATCCATTAACTATTTGGTTTGGTGTCATCAATCTGTTAACTGCTGTAGTTCCATAATCTTCGTTCAAAATTGGTTCATCACTTTCCCTACTGAAACAATCTGTTTCAAAAACTGAGATTATATTTTCTGGAATAAATCCATTAACAAATCCATATACAAATCGTTTATTATAAACATCAATATTATCGCTACCTATTAATGAATAACATCCTCTTTCGATACTATAGTTCTTTTGATTTGTTTCTAATATATTAGATTTTTCAGTGATTGGATTCATACTTTTTACAAGCATGTAAAATTTTTCTCCATTTAATTCATATATATCAATGCCATATTTATCAGATAGTATAGTATTTTTTAATTGTTCATTACCAACTATATTAGTTAAAGAATCTTTAATTGACCTATAAGAAAAATCTTTTAAAACTCTTATATCATCATATAACATTGCACTAATATTTTTATTCTTTAGTTTGTTATATAGTATTATTTTTTCACTATTATTCATAGAATCTATGCTTAAAATAGTTTTATAAAAATTTAAATTATCATCATTAATAAGTTTTTGTTTAACGTCTTTCGTATATCTTAATATTTCCATAATATTTAATTTTACATTATAAATATTATCTTTGAATAATAAGTCAATTATTACTTCACTTATTTTAAGCGATGTTTCTTTTCTTAAAAAAGAAATAATTCCATCTTTGCTATCAGCATTATTTAGATAATCATTAATTTCTTTTGAAAACAAATAATTATCTTCACTATAGTTATTACCATTTAAATATTTAATATAATCAATAAAAAGATCTTGTTCGCTATTATATGATTCAATAATTTTCCTGTAATATTTATTTAATTCTAATAATAATTTTGTATATAATTCATAATTATCATTTTCAAATTTAAATAAATAACTTCTAATATCAATTAAACTTTCACTTTGATTTATGATTGTGTTAAAAAGAAATATAGGAAATTTATCATCTTTTGTTATTTCATATGGAATTTTTATATCATATTGTAGCAATCTAAATACATCAATTTCATATATTAATCTATTAGCTCTTTTGTCACTATTTATCCATTCTTGTAACAATTCTTTATCATTAATAGTATTTATAAGAATTATTAAGATATTCTCATTTTGAGTTTGTAGTAATGTTTTAATATTAATATTCTTACCTTTTTTATCATAATTATTAAAATTACCATATTCCATATACTATCACCATCCTATTATATATTATTAAAATAGCCTAAAACGTACTAAAATCAACTTTTATATGTTCTAGACTATTTTATTATTATATTATTTACTTAATGGTTTATCATCTTCAAGCAAATTTGAATAATCTTCAACTAAATTTTGACTACCATCTGCTTTTCTTTCAATAATTTTTCCAAATTCGCTTAGTGCATTTCTTTTGACCTCATTATACTTCTCACTTGCTTCTTTTATTCCTGCAAGACCTACAAATCTCTTTTCAACAAAAAATTCTCCTTTTTCAGGATTATAATCCACTAAAACATAAATTTCTTCGCCCAAATCATTTTCCTCCTTTCTTTTTAGATACTTTTCTTTTGATAAATCAAAATACCTTCTGCTTCCTTCACGTTTAATAAATCCGCTTTTAATTGCTAAGTTTTGACTAGCAACATTTTTTGGAGCAATATTTAAATAAATATTATCTAACTGGTAATTAGCAAAAGCATCTTTTAAAACTTCTTGAAGTCCGATTAAAATATTTCCTTTACGTTTATACTTTTCTTCTAAAGTTGAATAATATTCTATTTCAGCAGTGTTATCTTTATCATCTACTGAGTGTTTCAATACTATTTCCCCATAGTATTCATCATTCTCACCCTCTATGATATATCTAACTTCTATTGAATTATCAGTTCTTTTTACGTCGGATTTTAAAACAATAATCGACTTATTATCTCTATTTTTTATATTACTTTTTGAAAAAAATTTATAATTTCCATTTATTATATTTTCCATATTACACTCCTGTAAGAATATCTATATAAATCATCTTAAAATAATTGCTTCGAATGAATTGCTTTTTAATTAACTGAGCTAATTATACTATTTTTTATTAATTTTTTCAATTTATCTCACTTAAATTATAAAAACTTACAATTTTTATTTTTTTAGATACGTTTTGTATCTAATTTGAAATTAAAGTCTAAGCACACATTTTACCCTTATTTTATAAGGTTTTACAAGGTTTTTATAACGTATCTAAAACGTATCTAAGACAATTGTCACTCCAAAAATTACCCATAATGTGGAATTATAGAAAAACCCGAAACCCCTTTATTTATGCGGGTTTACAGGCTTATTTACCACAACATTGTTTATATTTGCGACCACTGCCACATGGACATGACTCATTTCTACCTATTTTTTTTATTCTTTTAGGTGCTTTTTTCTTTGTTTCTTTACCATCATTAGCAACACCTTTTTCTACTTCTTTTCTTTCTGTATTTTGCCTTATTTCGGCTTTTAGAAGATAAGTAGTAGTTTGTGCATCTATTTTCATAAGTAGTTTTTCAAATAGTTCATATCCTTCATTTTTATATTCACGTAGTGGATCATTTTGTGCATAACCTCTTAAGTGAATTCCTTCTCTTAAATGTGACATAGTATTAATATGTTCCATCCAATGTGTGTCTATTACTCTTAGTGTAATTGCTTTTTCAAATTCATCTTTTATCTCATCAGGTACCTTAGCTATTTTATCTTCATATTCTAATTTCATTTTATTAAATATGTAATCAGCCATTGTATCTTCATCCATATTAGATATTTCATCTATTGTTATTGAATCTTTTAATAAATCATTAATACCTTCTAACATCTCTGATAAGTCATTTCTACTTGGACTATCTGATGTAATATGAGCTTCAATTGAATCATATACATAGTTTTTCATAGATTCTAATACATCTTCATGTATTGTTTCTTTTTCTAGAATATCATTTCTTTTCTTATATATAATTGTTCTTTGCTCATTTAATACATTATCATATTCAAGTAAAGTTTTTCTTATATCAAAGTTATTACCCTCAACTCTTTTTTGAGCTGACTCAAGCGATCCTGATAGCATCTTATTTCTAATAGACATATCATCATTAAATCCTACTCTTTGAAGCAATAATTTAGCTCTATCTGTACCAAATCTAACCATTAGATCATCTTCAAATGAAACACAGAACTGACTAAATCCAGGATCTCCTTGACGTCCAGAACGACCACGTAACTGATTATCAATACGACGTGATTCATGACGTTCTGTACCAATTACGCATAATCCACCTAATTCTTTTACTTCATCAGATAGTTTAATATCTGTTCCACGTCCTGCCATGTTAGTTGCAATTGTTACTGCGCCTTTTTCTCCAGCTTTAGCAATTATTTCTGCTTCACGTGCATTATTTTTAGCGTTTAATACTTCATGTGGTATATGTTCCTTTTTCAATCTTTCACTTAATAATTCACTTGTTTCTACCGCTACTGTACCAACAAGTACTGGTTGTCCTATAGCATATCTTTCTTTAATTTCATTTATTATAGCTTTATATTTACCTTCTTTTGTAGAGAATAATAAATCGCCATAATCTTTTCTTGCAATAGGTTTATTTGTAGGAATAGTAATAACATACATATTATATATTTCCCTAAATTCCTCTTCTTCTGTTTTAGCAGTACCAGTCATACCTGATAATTTTTTATACATTCTAAATAAGTTTTGGAATGTTATGGTTGCTAAAGTTTTAGTCTCTTCATTAATAGTAACTCCTTCTTTAGCCTCTATTGCTTGATGTAATCCATCCGAATAGTTACGCCCTTTCATAAGACGCCCAGTAAATGGATCTACTATAACTATTGCATCATCACTAACTACATAATCTACATCCTTCTTCATACCATAGTTAGCCTTTAATGCTTGATTAATAAAGTGAACAAGAGTTGTATGATTAATATCATATAGATTATCTAATTTGAATGTTTTCTCTGCTTTTTCAATACCTTCTTTATCTAGTGCAACAGATTTAGTTTTCTCGTCATAAATATATCCAGCATTTTCTTTTAATGTTTTAACAAATCTATCAGTATCTATATATAAATTAGCAGATTTCATAGTACCACCTGATATAATAAGTGGAGTTCTAGCCTCATCTATTAATACAGAGTCAACCTCATCTATAATAGCAAAATTAAGAGGTCTTTGTACTCTATCTTGTGCCTTAATAACCATGTTATCTCTTAGATAGTCAAATCCAATTTCATTGTTTGTAGAATATAAAATATCACAATTATATGCTTCCTTTTTCTCTGCAGGGGACATATCACGATAATTAATACCTACAGTAAGTCCTAAATATCTATATATTTCTCCCATCCACTCTGCATCACGTCCAGCAAGATATTCGTTTACAGTAATAATATGAACTCCATCTCCGGATAAGGCATTTAAATAAGCAGGTAGGGTAGATGTTAATGTTTTTCCTTCTCCTGTTTTCATCTCTGCAATATTACCATAATGTATCGCAAGACCACCTACTAATTGTACAAAGAATGGTTTTTCCCCTAATACACGATAAGCAGCTTCTCTAACAGTTGCAAAAGCTTCTACTTTAATATCTTCTAATGTTTCACCGGCCTCAAGTCTTTCTCTAAATTCAACTGTTTTATGTTTTAAATCTTTCTCAGATAAATTAGAATATTCTTCATCTAATGCGTCTATTTCTTTTGCAATCTTCTTAAATTTTTCTAATTCTTTATATTCATGATCAAATATACGTCTTAAAAATTTCATATATCATTTCTCCTTTACATACATATATATTTTAACAAATATTTAACTAAAATAATAGTAATTTTTACTAAAAAAGACCATTCAGGTCTATTTTGTTTCTATTACTCCATAATCTCCATCTTTTCTTTTATATACAACATTAACGTTATTAGTATCTGCATCTTTATATACAAAGAAATCATGATCAATTAAATTCATTTGAAGAATTGCTTCTTCTTCACTCATTGGTTTCATATCAATAGTTTTTCTTTTAACAACATCCTTATTATCTTCAATTTCTTCTGTTTCAAAATGAACAAAATCTCTAATAGTTTCTTTAGATATTTTTTTATGAATCTTAGTTTTATTTTTTCTAATTTGTCTTTCAATTTTATCTGTCACTAAATCAATTGAAGCATATAAATCCTTATTAGCTTCTTCTCCTCTTAAAATAAGGCCATGAGTATTAATTGTAACCTCAACAACCTGATTATTACCACTTAACCTCATTAACACATTAGCAGATATATTATCTGGATTTTCAAAATACTTATCTAATCTACCAATTTTCTCCTCAATATAACTTTTTAATGCATCTGTAACTTCTAATTTTTTTCCACGAATTGTAAATTTCATAATATCATCCTTTCAACGTAATTATAACATTTACTAATTCTTATTTCAATATAGTAAAAGAAAAAAATGACATAAGTCATTTCAAAACATCAAACTACACAAGCGCATCTTTAAGTTCAATAACATTTTTTGCCTGTAAGCCTTTATCAGTTCTAACTAAGTCAAATTTAACATATTGACCTTCAACTAGTGTTTTATAACCTTCTGATAGAATTGCAGAGTAGTGAACAAAAATATCTTCTTGATCATTATACTCAATAAATCCAAAGCCTTTTTCGTTATTAAACCATTTAACTTTTCCAGTAATCATCATTCATACATCTCCCTTCTAGTAATCTCTTACGATATCAGTATATCATAAATTGATATTCTAATATCTATTTTTCGTTCGACAAATTTCGACAAAAGCCGAACAGATTAATTATATAATAAATTTATACTTGATTTCATTAATTTGCCATAAAACAATATTTTTCTTGCATCAAAATAATTTTTCTTATACTTATATAATACTTTTATCATTTAAAGCAAATAATTAACTACATAGTTCAAGAAGCCTTGTCGAATACATTTTTTATATCTATAATGCAGTTAATAGGGGAGGAGTATGAAGAAAATAATCATTAATCACTGGATGAAAATTATAAAAGAAAAAAAAAATTTTAATGATAAAAAATTATCTGAAATAGAGTATGGTCTTACTGGATTATACTTAACAATTTCTAAACTAATAGTAATTGTAGTCGTAGCTTTAATATTGGGAATATTTAAAGAAATGATAACATTCTTACTTATATATAATATATTAAGAATGCCTTCATTCGGCATTCATGCAACAAAAAGTTGGATTTGTCTTGTATCATCATTAATCATATTTATTGGATTTCCAATACTATGTATAAACATTAAATTAACAACAACAATTAAAATAATTATAGGATTTTTTGGATGTATACTTATGTTTAAAAATAGTCCAGCAGATACAAAAAAAAGACCAATAGTTAATCACAAAAGAAGATTAATATATAAAATTATTTCAACAATACTTGCAATTATTTTTGTAACCATAAGTATATTAATAAAAAATAATTATATATCCAATTGCTTAATATTTGGATTAGTTCTTCAAAATATTTTAATATCACCATTAACATATAAAATATTTAAACAACCATATAATAATTATAAAGAATTTTTAAGATTAAATCCAAATTTTCTGAATTAAGTTATACATGTTATTTAGCATTAACATATATAATAGAAAGGAGGGTCGTTATGGGATTTTTTGCAAATATTTTAGCTGCACTTGGTATTGGAAGTGCTGCAACTGGAAGTCAAGCTTGTCATTGGTTTTTAATTGACGAACCTGAATGCCCAGAAAGTTTAATTAAATAAATAGAATTATATAAAAAAATGATTGTAAAGAATTAATATAGAAAACAATTGTTTTTTTATATTTTTTTCTTTAACTTTATAATTAATATTTGTGAAAACACATTTTTTGTAATTTCTTTTTTATTTGATAATCTTTTATTACTATCGACTATTTTTTTTACTAACTGAAGCCCATAACCTCGATCTTTTCCTTTATTTGATTTCAAAATATTCTTCGATTCTATATTTTGTATTTCGTGATTATTTTTAATAATTATATACATATTATTATCGGCAACATGCATATCAATATTAATAAACTTTTCTTTGATATTACAAGTTTCATCTATTGCATTATCTATAAATACTCCCACTATTTCACAAATATCTACAATATCATTATCATCAATAATAGATAATAATTTATTAGTAATTAGTTTATCAATATTAAGATTAAAACTAATATCTTTTTCTTTCATATTTAGTAATTTGTTATAAATTAATCCCCTTATCCCACCTTCAGGAAGTTTTAAAGTCATATCCATTATTTCGTTATTTAGTTTATTATTATGATTAATTAGAGAATTAACATATTTTTTTACCTTTTCATCTTTCGTCATAGATACGATGGTTAAAAGCTGATTTTTGTTTTCGTGATTCATTATTCTATATTCATTAATAACATTTTCTTGAGATTGTAAACTATCTAAACTAGTATTATATTTTAATTTTATTCTATAATATCGATTCTGATAGTTTAATATAATGACTGTTATAATTACATAAATTATAGATATTAGTATATTAATTGTTACAGCTATTTTAATATTATTCTGAAAATAAGTAGATGCAAATACAGAAGTAATACCAAAAACAGTAAAAGAAATAAATATTATAAATTTTTTTACATTAATATTTAAAGTAATTTTATAAAAAAAATTACAAATACAACTAAATATTCTGACTTTAGAAATAATAATTGTTATTAATCCTATAAAACAATCAAAAATAATTTGTAATTTAAGTGATGTTGTAATATTACTCATTTTTAAGTTAAATACCATATTACAGAGCAAAACCAGAATTGCTTCACTTAAAATTATTAATATCTCTCCAATAAAAACAGCAACAATACATTTTTTAATATCATCACTCATTATATACTTACAAAAGAAAATTGCTATTATTATCGTTCCAACTCCTTTTATTAAAGTTGGTGAATATTTATAATTTAAAAATGTAAACAATGTCAATAATACTATTAATAAATGCGTTTTGTATTTTTTTAATATTTCATTTTTTCTAAATAAGTTACACCATACAACTACTTCAGAAAAAGATAATATATAATCAGATAAAAATTCAAATATTAGATTCATAATATCATCTCCTTTTTATATTTGTTTGAAAGTAAATCAGTATAATAGTTGTTATCAAAATATATTATCCTTTTACTGTAATCTATTCTTGATATTCTAGTCTTATTTACAATACAAGCTCTATGTGTTTGAATAAATCTATCATCTAACATTAATTGTAATTTTGATAATGACTTACGTACTTTATACTCAATATAATCTGTTTTAATAGTTGTTCTTCTTTCAAAAGTATCTTTGGATAAATATAATATATCATTTAAATCAATAATATATGTATTTGTTCCATCTTCAATTCTTAAAACTCTTTTCATTTTTATAAGATTAATTGCTTTATGAAGAACTTGATTTAATCTTTTATCTAAATTATCGAATTTATTAACAAATGACAAAAACATTAAATCATTATTTAATATAATATGTCCTAATTCATCATGCCCTGTTAAAAAAATAATTACACTTTCTAAATCTTTATTTCTTATTTCTCTTGCAACATCTATACCAGATCTAGATGGCGTCTCAATATCTAATATATAAATTCTAAATGGGACTTTTGATTTTAAAAATTTCATGAAATTATCATTATAGTCTGAATAAAGATACTTATTATAGTTATATTTATTTGTTTTCATGAATTTATCAACTAATTTTGTTACTCTTTCTAAATCTCTTTTATTATCATCACAAATAGCTATATTTATCATTAAATCCACTCCTTTCTTGTTAACATTCAGCTAACAGCACATATATTATCATAAAAATATATAAATTGCAAATATATATAAGAAAATTAGACTATTTATGAACAAAAAAGAAAAAGACGCATTATTTTGCATCTTCCTCAACTAATTCTAATATTACCATTAAAGCATCATCACCACGACGTTCTGTTAACTTTAATATTCTTGTATATCCACCATTACGATTAGCATATTTTGTAGCTAATTCATCAAATACTTTTTTAACGACTACGCTGTCATTATGCATAAAAGCTAATACTTTTCTTCTTGCTACTAGAGAACCATCCTTACCATAAGAGAGCATTTTATCAACAAATTTGCGAACTTCTTTAGCTCTAGTTTCTGTTGTTTTAATTTTTCCATTCATAAGAACATCCCTAGTTAAGTTTGCAAGCATACTTCTTCTATGCTTATTAGTACGTCCTAATTTTCTATAAGCCATACAAATCCTCCTAACTATTAATCATCTTCACGGAATTTAAGTCCCATCTCTTTAACTTTTTCCATAACTTCTTTTAAAGATTTTTTCCCTAAATTACGAACTTTCATCATTTCTAACTCAGATTTTGCAGTTAAATCTCCTAAAGTATTAACTCCAGCTCTTTTTAAACAATTATATGCGCGAACTGAAAAATCTAAATCATCAATTGATGTTTCCAATTTTTTAAGTTTTGTATCTTCTTTTTTAGCATTCATTATACCAGTAATATCAGCAATCTCATTAATCTCTGCAACAATATTCAAATGTTCAATCATTATTCTTGCAGATAAAGCCATTGCTTCTTCTGGTCTAATTGAACCTTTTGTGCTAACTTCCATAATTAGCTTATCATAATTAGCATCCTGACCTATACGAGCACTTTCTACTTCATAACTTACTCTTTCAATTGGAGAATAAATCGCATCAATTGCGATATATCCAACTTCTTCTCCTTCAATATATTTTTTGTTTTCATTTGCAGGTACATATCCTCTGCCATTAGAAATAATAATATCCATATTAAGTTTACCACCTTTTGCAATAGTAGCAATCTCTTGTTCTGGATTAACTATTTCAATATCAGAATCTTTTTCAATATCTCCTGCAGTTACAACGCCTTCCTTATTAGCATGTAAACTTAACTTTTTTGTTTCATTAGATTTATTTCTAACTACAACATTTTTTAAATTAAGAACAATTGTTGTAACATCTTCAACTATGCCATCAATAGTCTGGAATTCATGCATTACACCATCAATTTTAACAGCAACAATTGCAGATCCAGGCATACTTGATAACATTATTCTTCTAAGAGCATTTCCCAAAGTAGTACCAAATCCTCTTTCTAAAGGTTCAAGTTCAAATTTACCATAATTCTTACTATCAACATAATCAGTTATTTTATAAATTGGTTTTTCAAATTTTAACATTTTCTCACTCCTTTTTATTAACCACGTGGACGTTTTGGTGGACGACATCCATTATGTGGAACTGGTGTAACATCAGTTATAGATGTAATTTCTAAACCTGCTGTTTGAAGTGAACGAATAGCTGTTTCTCTACCTGATCCTAAACCTTTTACATATACTTCAACTTTTTTCATTCCCATGTCTACAGCTGCCTTGCCTGCTGCCTCAGCACTCATACCTGCTGCAAATGGAGTTGATTTCTTGCTTCCTTTAAAACCTAAAGTTCCAGCAGAAGCCCAACTTACTGCGTTACCATCTTTATCACTAATTGTAACTATTGTATTATTAAATGTTGAATGTATAAAAGCTTTACCTTCTGGTACAGTCTTTTTTACTTTTCTTTTTCTTGCTTTGTAAGCCATTGTTTAACCTCCTTTTAACAACTATTTTTTCTTATTAGCAACTACTTTTCCTCTACCTTTACGAGTTCTAGCATTTCTATTAGTTCTTTGACCTCTTACAGGTAGACCTTTTTTATGACGAGTTCCTTGATAAGAATTAATTTCCATTTTAGTCTTAATATTCATGTTAACTTCACGACGTAAATCTCCCTCAGTAAGATATTTATTTACTTCATCACGAATAGCTACTAATTCATCATTAGATAATTCTCCAGCTTTTTTGTTAACATCAACTTTAGCATCTCTTAATATTATTTTAGCTAAACTTCTTCCTATACCATATATATAAGTTAAAGAAATTTCGATTCTTTTATTATTTGGTATATCTACACCTTTAATACGTGCCATAAAACACCTCCTATTAACCTTGTCTTTGCTTATGTTTAGGGTTTTCACAAATTACCATTACTTTCCCCTTACGTTTAATAACTTTGCATTTTTCACACATTTTTTTTACTGATGGTTTAACTTTCATATTATACCTCCTACTTTCTATAGGTTATACGCCCACGTGTTAAATCGTATGTTGATATTTCAACTACAACTCTATCACCAGCTAAGATACGAATCATATTCATTCGCATTTTACCTGAAACGTTGGCTTCAATTACGTGTTTATTAGCTAGTTCAACTTTGAACTTATAGCCAGGTAACACCTCTAATACTTTTCCTTCCATTTCAATAACATCATCTTTTGCCATCTTATCACTCCTTTTATTATCCCAATACAAGTGAATTATGACTTGTCATTATAGGATAGTATCATTACCATAGTTTCATATCAAATTAGAGTTGCCCCTCTAATCTATTATATCTTTAATTTGTTTATGAGTATTACTCATATCAACATTTCCATTAATATGATATAAGATATTTTTTTTCTCATAATATTTAATTAAAGGAGCAGTTTCCTCTAGATATGAATTATATCTTTTTTCATACGTTTCAGCATTATCATCTTTTCTATGCTTTAACTCTATATTACAGTCATCGCATAAGTTTTCACATTTAGGTTTAAGTTTGTCTGAGTTTATGTTGTAAATACGATTACAATTTGGACAAGTTCTTCTACCAGAAATTCTTGATGAAGCAATGCTTTTATCAATATCGATTGCAAAAACATAATCTATTTTATTATTAATTTCTTCTAACATTTCATCATACTTTTCTGCTTGATTAATTGTTCTAGGAAAGCCATCTAAAATATATCCATTTTTACAATCATCTTCATTTATTCTATTTTTTATTAATTCGATAATGATTTCATCGCTAACAAGTTTCCCTTGTTCCATTATCGATTTAATCTCATTAGATAGTGCATCTCCTTTTTCAGTCGCACCTCTAAGTAAATCCCCTGTAGAAATTTGTGGAATTGAATACTCTTTAGTTAATATTTGAGCTTCAGTTCCTTTCCCCGCAGCAGGCGGAGCAAGTAAAATTATATTCATTAAAATCTACGTCTCCTATTTTTTCTTCCATTTTCATAAGTTCTACTTTTTAATTGACTTTCTAATTGTTTATATGTTTCAAGTGCAACACCAACAACAATTAATAGTCCAGTACCGCTTATTGAAATAATATGAGATAAACTAGATACTTTTCCCAAAATTATTGGTAAAGCAGCTAGAATAGCTAAGAAGAATCCACCTACAATAGTAATTCTCTTTAATACTTTACTTACATAGTTAGTTGTTTCATCACCAGGTCTAACCCCAGGAATGTAACCACCATTTTTATTCAAGTTTTCAGCCATTTCTTTTGGCTTTAATTGCATAAATGTATAGAAGTAAGTAAATAATATAATTAAGATAATATATATTAATAACCCTGTTGTAGTTGTATAATTAATATATTTAGAAACAACTAATGTAAATGTTTCATTTTTTACAAAACTAGCAATAATTTGTGGAATAGCCATAATAGCTGATGCAAAGATTACTGGTATTACTCCTGCACTATTTAATTTAAAGGGTATATAACTTTGGTTTGAAATTGCAGATGTGGATTTATTTGCATACTGAATAGGTAGCCTACGTTCAGCAGATTCAACATAAATAACTCCGACAATAACAACTAAGAACACCAATATAAATAGTGAAAATAATAGAATACCAATAAATCCATCAGGAATGAGTGCAGTCCATAAGTTAACAAACATAGAAGGTAATACATTAATAATACCTGCCATAATTATTAAAGACATACCATTACCTAATCCCTTAATAGTAATTTGATCTCCTATCCACATTAATAGAGCAGTGCCTGCAGTAAGAATTAATGCATATAGCATATAATCCATTGCAGTTCCATTTGAAATATATGCAAATGAATACATGTATCCTTGAACAAATGCAAGTATAATACCAAGAACTCTTGTAATTTGATTTAACTTTCGACGTCCGACTCCTCCTTGCTTACTCAAATCTGATAAGTATGGAACAATATCCATAGATAAAAGTTGAATAATAATTTGAGCAGTAATATATGGTGTAACACTTAAAGCAAATATAGATGCTTTTTCAAATGCACCACCACTCATCGCATTAAGAATTTCAAAGAAACTTAAATTCTTAGTTGATACAGTTGCTCCTGGAACAGTAATACTAGCTCCAAGTTTAAATATAAAAAGTGCTAATAATGTAAATCCAATTTTTTTTAGTAAATCTCTATTTTTAAGGCTAAATAACTGCTTAATGATTTTCAAATTAAATCACCTCAGCTTTTCCACCCATTTTTTCTATTGATTCTTTAGCAGAATTCGAGAATTTGTGAGCCTTAACAGTTAATTTCTTTTCTAATTTACCATTTCCAAGAACCTTAACACCATTAAGTTGATTCTTTAATATTCCCATTTCTTTTAATATTTCCGGAGTAACAATTGCTCCATCTTCAAATTTATTTAAATCACTTAAATTAATTACAGCATATACAGTTTTAAATTTTGCATTTGAGAATCCTCTTTTTGGTAATCTACGGAATAAAGGTAATTGACCACCTTCAAATCCTGGTCTAACTCCACCACCACTACGAGCGTTTTGTCCTTTGTGACCTTTACCACTAGTTTTTCCTAAACCACTACCTGGTCCACGTCCAACTCTTTTTCTTGTTTTAAAAGCATTCTCATTAGGTTTTAATTCATGTAACTTCATTATCTAATCTCCTCCACTTTTTTACCACGTAGACGAGCAACTTCTTCTACAGTTTTTTGTGCCTTTAATGCATTAAGTGTAGCATATGCCATATTAATTTTTGTATTAGAACCAAGTGATTTAGATAAAATATCTTTAATACCAGCCATTTCAAGTACTGAACGAACAGGACCTCCTGCTTTTACTCCTGTACCTTTAGCTGCTGGCTTTAACATAACTCTACTAGCTCCTTCGCAACCAATTGCTTCGTGTGGAATAGTACGTTCATCAACTATTGATATATTAACAATATTCTTAGTTGCGTTTTGAACTGCCTTCTTAATTGCATCTGGTACTTCATTAGCTTTACCAGTACCAAGTCCAACTTTACCTTTCTTATCTCCAACTACTACAACGGCTGAAAAACGGAAATGACGTCCACCTTTTGTTACCTTTGTAACACGACCAATTGAAATAACATCTTCTTCATAAAGTTTTGGCTGTTTTTGACGATTTCTAGGACGTCTGTCTCTTTTTTGACGAGGTTGTTTCTCGAACTTTTTACCTTGGTTTTTTTCAGTAGAAGATTCAGTTGTTTTCTCTACTGCGTCAACCTTTTTTGTATTTTCTTCCATTATTTCCCTCCTATTAGAATTCTAAGCCATTCTCACGTGCAGCTTCAGCCAAAGCTTTAACACGGCCATGATATAGGTATCCACCTCTATCAAATACAACTTTTGATATTTTTGCTTTTTTAGCTTTTTTAGCAAGCAACTCTCCTACTTTAGCTGCAGCTTCAACATTTCCACCATTAGCAATTTTTAATTCTTTTTCTAATGATGATGCACTAACTAAAGTAACTCCAGCTTCATCATCGATGATTTGAGCAAAAATATTACTATTTGATCTAAAAACATTTAATCTAGGCACATCTTTTGTACCTGATACTTTATTTCTGATACGACTATGTCTTGCAACTCTTGCATCATTACGAACAACTTTTTTGATCATACTTACTCTCCTCTCTTATTATTTAGAAGCTTTCTTTCCTTCTTTACGACGTATATGCTCATCAGCATATCTAATACCTTTTCCTTTATAAGGTTCAGGCTTTCTTATACTTCTTACTTCAGCGGCAAATTGTCCTACTAATTGTTTATCAATTCCCTTTACAAATAATTCAGTATTACTTGGAGAATCCAAAGTTATACCTTCTGGAACTTTAACCTTAACAGGATTTGAATAACCAGCTGAAACAACTAATTCTTTTCCTTTTACTTGAAAACGATATCCAACACCAACTGCTTCAAGTTTCTTAGAATATCCTTCAGTTACACCAATAATCATATTTTGAATATTAGCATTTGCAGTACCGTGAAAATTCTTAAAATTATCATTTTTTCTTGTTACTTTAACCTCAGTTTCAGAAACTTCAACACTAATGTTTTTGTTAATTACAGTAGAAAGTTCGCCTTTAGGTCCTTTTACTGTAATAACATTTCCATCAACATTTACAGTTACACCTGTTGGTACATTTATAATTCTATTTCCAACACGACTCATATTATTTTCCTTTCTACCAAATGTAAGCTAATACTTCTCCACCAAGTGAAGCTTTTCTTGCA
>CAMJTE010000033.1 GCA_946408655.1 uncultured Caryophanales bacterium
ATCAGATAATAATGTTGTTTTTCTTTTGCTTCCATTATTAACTCTTCCATCGAAACAGGATAAAAAGATAGTTTAAAACCTTAACATACGTTTTATCCTTATATTACAACGCTTATTAATATTTTTCCCTTGTAAAAACCGTTATAATAAATTGCACAGTTAATGAATGAATAATGACAATTATTAATTTATTCTCATAATAATACAATTATCTACAGTAATTATTTATAGAAATTATAACAATTTTATAGTATTACAAGTTACTTATAATATTACAATCATAACTAATACTATATTTTAAATATCAAAACCGTTATTTATTATCAACATTTATCACTATTTATGAAATAATGTCAGACGGTTTTTTTAAGCAAAAGACTCGGATAATGCATTGAATTTCAACGCTTTGTCGAGTTTTAAAAATTAATTTATGTTTTTATCCTGGCTATTTTTTTATAATATTATTTAGAGCCTTGATTAAAGCAATTTTTCCATAGTGATAAGTCAGCCCACCTTGTTGATAAGCTACATATGGTTCCTTTATCGGTCCATCACAAGATATTTCTATTGAACTACCTTGAATAAATGAGCCTGATGCCATAATTATTTCATCACCATATCCAGGCATAGCATATGGAACAGGTGCAACGTTTGAATCAATTGCTGATGCGCTTTGTATACCTTGACAATATTTAATAAGTTTATCTTTATCTTTAAATATAATACTTTCTACTATATCTACTCTTTTTTCATTGTACTTAGGAGATACTTCATAGCCTAATTCACTTAATACCTTACTTGTTAGTATTGCTGTTTTTAAAGCAGAAGCAACTACACTAGGTGCCATATATAAACCTTGTAGGAATAATTTATTCATATTCAGTGATGGTCCAACTAATTTTGCTTCTCCAGCTACATTCAATCTTTCACTACATAAATGAATTAATTCTTTTTTACCACATATATAACCACCATTAGGAGCAATACCACCTCCTAAATTTTTGATTAAGGAACCTATTATTATATCAGCACCAACTTCTAAAGGAGTAATCTTTTCAACAAATTCACAATAGCAATTATCTACCATTATAATTATATCTTTATTAATACCTTTAACTAACTCAACTACCTTCTTAATTTTATCAATACATATACTTTTTCTAAGACTATATCCTCTAGATCTTTGTATATAGACTACTTTAACTTTATGTTTGTTTAAAAAACTTACTATCTTATCATAAGCAAAATCACTATCTACTAAATCTATTTGTTTATAATTAATACCAAAAGATTTTAAAGAACTTGCATTATCTTTAATACCAATAACTTCCTCTAAAGTATCATATGGTTTACCACTAATAGAAACAAAAGTATCATTAGGCCTTAGTATACCAAATAAAGCTGTAGATATTGCATGAGTGCCTGATATTATTTGACTTCTAACCAAACTATCTTCTCCACCTAATATATTACTAAATACATCTTCTATTTTATCTCTACCTGTATCGTCATATCCATAACCAGTCGTACCATTAAAATCAGTTTCACTAATCTTACATTTATTAAAAGCATTTAATACTTTTAAACTGTTATACTCACATAGTCTATCAACTTTATCAAATTCTTTGCTTAATTCTTGTTCACATTTTCTTACTAACTCAACAACTTCCATTAGTTCCTCCATCTACTCTAATAATACTATTATTTATATAACATGCCTCTTCACTAGCAAGAAAATATATAACACTTGCAATTTCTTTAGTTTCTGCAAATCTACCTAATAATATATTCTTACATTCATCTTTAATATAATCTTTATCAAGTTCTTTATTCATATCAGTATTAACCCAACCTGGACATACTGCATTAACTCTAATATTAGGGCTAAGTTCTACTGCTAGATTGTGCGTTAATGATATAACACCAGCTTTTGATGCATCATAATCAAGACTATATGGATAATACTGATTAAGTGCATTAGTAGATGAAATATTTATTATGCTTCCATTTTTCATATGTTTAATTACATATTTACTAACCAAATAAGTTCCAATTAAGTTTACATCAAGAACTCTTTTAAAATCATCAACATTTTTTTCAAAAGGCAGAGTATCATTAGCAATACCAGCATTGTTAACTAAGACGTCTATTGAACCAAACTTATTAATAATATCATCTACCATATTCTTTACTTCTTCTTCGTTAGATACATCACACCTACATAGTAAGCATTTAACGCCATATTTTTCCACATTTTTCTTAACTTTATTTGCGCTATCTGTGTCACTATAATAATTAATAACTACATCATATCCATTTTCTGCAAATTTTAGTGCAGTAGCCTCTCCTATCCCTTTAGATGCACCTGTAACTAATACAACCATCAAATCACCTCTTTTCTATAAATATTTTATCACATTCTATCAGAAAAATAAATCATCTTTGTAATTTCTTAGCACTCACACTTGACAAGTGCTAATTATTGAGTATAATGGTACATAAGGAGGGGATAGTTATGAATATGAATAATCCTTATGAACAAAATTTAGAAAATGCTTTAGAGAAATATGGAAGGGATATTGTTAAAGCTGTTAAAGATAATAAAACTGATCCTGTTATTGGTAGAGACGAAGAAATTAGAAATGTTACTAGAATTCTTTCTCGTAAGACTAAAAATAATCCAGTATTAATCGGAGAGCCTGGTGTTGGTAAAACTGCTATTATTGAAGGACTCGCCCAAAGAATAGTTAAAGGGGATGTGCCTAATAGTTTAAAAAATAAAACTGTTTGGGAACTTGATTTAGGGGCTTTAATTGCCGGTGCGAAATTTCGTGGTGAATTTGAAGAAAGATTAAAAGCAGTACTTAAAGAGATTAAAGAATCTAATGGTGAGATTATTCTGTTTATCGATGAAATACATATGATAGTAGGTGCGGGCGCAGAAGGGGCAATGGATGCTGGAAACTTACTTAAACCAATGCTTGCAAGAGGTGAGATCTTATGTATCGGAGCTACTACTTTAAATGAGTATCGTAAGTATATTGAAAAAGATGGTGCTTTAGAGAGAAGATTTCAAAAGGTACTTGTTAAAGAACCTACGGTAATGGATACAATTACTATACTTAGAGGATTAAAATCTAGATTTGAAGTATATCATAAAGTAAGTATTAAAGATAAAGCATTAGTAGCTGCTGCAACTTTATCAAATAGATATATAACTGATAGGTTCTTACCTGATAAAGCAATAGATTTAGTAGATGAAGCATGTGCGACTATTAAAGTCCAAATGGAATCTGTTCCAACGGAAATAGATACATTAACAAGAGAGATTATGCAATTAGAAATTGAAAAAGAAGCTTTAAAGAAAGAAAAAGACGATATTTCTAAAGCTAGAATTAACGATATCAACAATAAACTTGATGAACTAAAGACTAAAGAGGCTAATCTTAAAGCTGATTGGCAAGAAGAAAAAGAGATTAATACGTTAATTAATAAAAAGAAAGAAGAAATTGAAAAAGCTACTATTGACTTAGAAAAAGCAGAAGACGAATATGAGCTTGAAAAAGCTGCAATACTTCGTCATGGAACAATTCCTAAGTTAAACAAAGAATTAGATGAACTAAAACAAAAAAGCAAGAATAAAATACTTAGTGACTCTGTTGATGATGAAGATATTGCTAAAATCATATCTAAATGGACCAACATACCTATAAGTAAGCTTGTTGGTGGAGAGAAAGAAAAACTAATTAATTTAGAGAAGAATTTAGGCAGAAGAGTTAAAGGTCAAGATAATGCATTACACATTATAAGTGAAGCTATAATTAGATCACGTGCAGGAATAAAAGATCCGAATAGGCCAATTGGTTCATTTATCTTCTTAGGTCCTACAGGAGTTGGTAAGACTGAGGTTGCTAAATCTCTTGCTGAAGAACTATTTGATGATGAAAAGCATATGGTAAGAATTGATATGAGTGAATATATGGAATCTCATTCAGTTGCACGACTAATTGGAGCACCTCCAGGTTATGTCGGATATGATGAAGGCGGACAGTTAACTGAGGCTGTTAGAAGAAATCCTTATAGTATAATTCTTTTTGATGAGATTGAAAAGGCTCATAAAGATATATTTAATGTTTTACTACAAATTCTTGATGATGGACGTATTACCGATTCGCAAGGAAGAACAGTTGATTTTAAAAATACAATTATTATTATGACCTCTAATATCGGTAGTGAATATATTCTTGATAATAACGAAAACTCTAAAAAACTTATTGAGCAAGAATTGCACTCTACTTTTAAACCAGAATTCTTAAATAGAATTGATGAGATTATTACATTTAATCCACTTAATAAAGATATTCTATATAAGATACTTGATAATCAAATATTAGATATTAATAAAAGGTTAATAAATAAACATATTATTATTGAACTTACTGATAACTGTAAAAATTCAATTATAGATAATGCTTATAATCCAGCATATGGAGCTAGACCACTTAAAAGATATATAAGTAAAAACATTGAATCTTTGATTGCTAATGCTATTATATCTGATACATTAAAACCTAACTCTAAAATATTAATAGATTTTGTTAATAATGAGTATTTAATAAAAGACTATGATAAATAATTCTATCATAATCTTTTTCTTTATAATTTAATATAAAAAATTAGAAGTAATTGAAAAACAATTACATAATTATCTTACAACAATCGACATTGAACCTACTGAAATATATAAATTACTTATCTTATTTTTAGATAATGTAAACTGATATTGTCCAGATGTTCTAGTCCATGAGTCTTGAATAATAAAATCCCCAGTTAATTTATTATAACCAATAACAAGCTGAACGTGTATGTTTTTAGGTGCTCCATTAGACCAATTATATGGATTATTATAAGCATATGTTAAATAGATAATAACAGGATTACCATTAATAATCTCATTAGCAATATCATCAATACTAGAGCCTGATATATTTACTATATTACTATATCCTGATGATGAAATACCATATTCAACCAAAGGATTAGGTGCGATCCAGTGAGCAACATCAAGCGGTTCTTTGCCAAATATATCAAGATAAAAACCAGTATTCGGATCATCACTCTTAGGCATATTAGTAGCATACGTACGTAAATCCATACTACCTAAATATCCCTTATACTGTAAAGCCATTAGCATCGATGCAGCCTCACACCCATTTAATACTCCATTTTTGTTTTGACTAATATATGGCACATTTAACTTAACCCATGCCTCATTAATCGCTCTTCTTCTTTCTTCTGCTTCTCGCGCAATTCTTTCTCTTTCTAGTCTTTGTTGTTCTTTTATTTTCGCTTCTTTTTCTTCAACAAACTTAAGAACAATATTCATTTTTTCATTTAAGATATTTTTCACATCTTCCTGTTTTAATAAATTAACCATCTCATTTACTGAATTATAATTATCTCTATCAATATCATCTTTAACAAGATTATTATCATAATCACTAAATAATTTATGAACACTACTTTGTGTATTCTTATTACTGTTATACTCATTAGTTAATTCTTCTATCTTACTTTGAATAATCTCCTTATATTTTTCATCTAATTTATTATTTTCCTTAATTAATTCATCTATTTGTTCCATAGTAACACTAGATATAACAATACCATTCTGATAATAATTATTTACTTTATCTTTTATATTAATATACTCTTTTGCCCTATATGCATCATTCTTAATATTTAATACACTATCTTTATCATATACTAACTTTATTTTATCTAAACACTTATCCAATTTATCTATAGTAACAGTATCTTTTACTATTTCATTATCAAATAGCGAAGAACAATAACTAACCGCACTTTCATATATATCTTTTCTTTTTTTCGCTAATTTAATTTTATCATCTTCTATTTTTTTATATATTACATAAATTAATAAAGTTACAATTAATATGACTAATAAAATCGTTATTATTATAATCCATCTTTTTCTGTTTTTCATCATATACTACTCCTACTATATAAAAGTATACTATAAATACAGAAAAAAAGGAACTATCTTTTTTGTTCCTTAATTAATTTTGCTTGAATAACAATTCTATTACCATTATAGTCTAGACAAGTTGATAATGTAAGTAATCTATCTTTAGTAGTTACTTTTATTCCAAAATCATAAATACTTCTAGACAACATAGTATCAATAAATTTTTGATAAGATTCATCATTTTCAAATGTATGAGTTAAATAATATGATTCCGATGGAATTGTATAAATTGATACTATTTGCCATAAAGTATTTTTCTCTGGCGTAGATAATTTAATAATTTGATTTTCTTTATTAGTATACCATGATTCATCTAATACTTTTTCTAAGCTTCCAAACATAACTTGGTCAACACGTCCATGTCCATATATAACAGTATTCTTTAAAAAGTTATCAAAATTAGACTTATAGTCGGCAAATAGCCATCCTGCAACATTATATGATTTATCATAGGAATGTGTTAGATAAAACTCATTATCTCCTCCTTGAACAAATGGATAATTAACATTGGTATTATTAACATAAATCCAGCCCTTAGTTTCAGGATTTATTCTTTTAAGTTCATCAAAATCAACACTTATCATAGTTGTTTTCATATAATTCCAATAATCTTCACCATATTTATGATTTTCTGCAGCTTCACCTGTTACTTCCGGAATTTCTGTAGCAGTAAATGCAATGTTTTCTTCTATTTTTGTATTTTTTAATACATTATTCATTAAATGATGAACATCTTGCCCTTCAGTGTACCAATTAAATAAAGTCACTCCACCAAATATTAACGAACTAATTGATATCAGAAGTAAGATAAAGTATTTATTTAATATTCTTACTTTTCTTTTCTTGCCATATATAATTTTATCAACAAGACTCTTTATTTGCTTTTCATTCTTTATATTTTTGTTATTTAAATAGTCTATAAAATTATCTATTTTGTCCTTATTCTCATCATTAATTTCAAACACCTTAAGCCATCTATCATATGGAGTATATACATCTTTATCATTAACTATATCATGTTTAAAATATATATACTTACTATCCTCTTTACATATAGTAAAATCATTATTGTTATATTTAAAATTATATATTTTATTATATACTTTACCATTATATAAACATAAAGAAGCCATACTCGCACCCCCTCTTTTTAATGGTGTTTATACTACCATAAAATTGTAAAAATTGCAAATTCATAAATGCATAACAAAAGCAAGTATTTCTACCTGCTTAATTAATTATTTTTGATGTTTTAATTTATAAACTGATAATCCAACTCCAAGCGCACCTATAATCATTATAGATACAAAGAATACAATATTTCTATCAGCAGTATCTGGAGTTTTAGAGTTATA
Source organism: uncultured Caryophanales bacterium (assembly GCA_946408655.1). Classification (GTDB taxonomy): domain Bacteria; phylum Bacillota_I; class Bacilli_A; order RF39; family UBA660; genus RUG12438. The sequence continues at coordinate 7,405 of CAMJTE010000033.1, forward strand.
CATAACAACAGTTGTTTCAACCTCTCCAGAATCACCAACACTAAATTTAATTACTTCATAACTTAAATCATATCCACTTGGTGCTTGAATCTCAATTAGTGTATATTCACCTTTATCAAGTTCAAGATAGTGTGGTTCTGTTCCTGATACCCATCTATCTATTTCTTCACCTTTAGAATTTTTAACTATTAAAGTTGCTCCTGGTAATTCAGTCTTAGTTGTAATATCTTGTTTACTAATTTTTACTTTATGTTTATCCTTTAAAACGTTATACATAACTACTTCAGTTACTGTATTATCAGCTTTTAATTCAAATTCAACAGTTTCTTCACTTAACTTATACCCTTCTGGAGCAATAATTTCAGTTAAAGAATACTTGCCTGGTTCAAGATTTTCAACATAATGTGGTTCTGTTCCTGATACCCACTTGTCAACTTCTTCACCCTTAGCATTTTTAAGTATTAAAGTTGCTCCTGGTAGTTCTTTTTTATTAGCTAAATCTTGTTTACTAATTCTAAGCTTAGTAATTTTCTTTTCCTTAGTAATCTGTCCACTAATATCAGCATCTTTAGTCTTAGTAGACTTTTCAATATCATTAATAGTAATATTTTGGTTACCACTACCACAATCATATTTTTTAGCAATACTTATACTCTTACTTGCACTTACCTTAACATTAACTGTAACAGTTTCACCATCTTTAACAGATGTACTTGGAACCTTTACATAAAAATCATTACCAGATTGTTCATATGTAGCTCCTTCTACACCACTAATACTAATACTATATTTATCACTACCAGATATAGTTACCTTATTAGAATCATAACTATCATCATTTAGAGTAAATGTTAATTTATCTGCACTTAATTTAATATCAAATTCTTTTTTAGCTTCATTATAGGCAGCAACTGCAGCATCATAAAATTCTTGTACACCAGTTACACTTCTTACATTATTTACAGAGGCTTTAGTTTCATAATCATATAAAAACCTATTAATTGCAAGCTCCGCATTGTAATAATTACGTACACTAGGTGCAGCATTATACTTTTCAATAATAGCTGCAATACCAGCTGCAACTGGATAACTCCATTGATCAGCACTTAGTTTACAACTAGATCCAACTCCTTGAACGTAGAATGTAGTACAGAATACTACTCCATTACCATAAGTTTTATGATATAGTCTAGGACCTCCATCATAACTTATCAAACTTCCTGCATTAACCCCACTAATACTCTCAGGTAATGCATTAACACTTTTTGTACCAACTATTGATACAATTCCTATTACAAATACTAGTAATAGATATTTTAGTTTATTAAACATATATATTCCCCCTTCGCCAATTTTGGCTGACGGTTCATATAATAGCACAAATTATTATTAATGTCAATTTGAGAATTAATTCATTTTTAATACTTTTCTTAGCTCTAATACGTGTTTATCTTCCATTTTAGTTAAAGGAAGTCTTAACTCATCACTTTTAATTAATCCTAACTCATATAAAGCTCTTTTTACAGGTATAGGATTAACCTCGCTAAATAATACTTTACTATATATTATTGCTTTATTGTTTAATAAACTACTCTTTTTATAATCTCCATCCAAGTATGACATAACTAACTTATGTGTATCTTTAGGTATGACATTAGCATTTACAGAAATAACACCTACACCACCAAGCGATAATATAGGTAAAACATGATCATCATTTCCAGAATATATATCAAAATCTATATCATACTTGCTTTTTAGATAACTAAGATAAGCTACTTGACTAATATTACCACTTGCTTCTTTAATACCAACAATATTTTTATTCTCTTTACATATCTCTATAGCAGTTATAGGTTCTATATTAACACCAGTTCTGCTAGGTACATTATACATAATAACAGGTATACCTACACTATCACTAATCATCTTATAATGCAACTTTAATCCTTCTTGCGTAGCCTTATTATAATATGGTGTCACTACAAGTAAGCCATCAACACCAAGCCCCTCTGCAATCTTAGATAATTTAACTGCACTTTTAGTGCAATTAGAACCAGTACCTGCAATTACCTTTACTCTACCATCAACATATTCAACACATTTTTTAATAGATTCTATCTGTTCATCGTAAGAAAGTGTTGCAGCCTCTCCTGTAGTACCACAAACTATAATTGCATCTGTACCATTACTAATTTGATACTCTATTAAATTCTTCATAGAATCATAATCTATCTTTCCATCATAAAAAGGAGTAACGAGTGCAACACCAGATCCTTTAAACAACGACATAATACCACCTCAATATATTCTATGACTTATTATTATTTATGCATCAAAAAAGCTTGCATTTTAATCAGCTACACAAGCTTTTACAGTTGCATCATATGAATAATTATCTGGGCAACATACCATACCTGATTTTTCATAATGATAATTAGTCTCACATACTGGTTTCTTTTCATAGATAGTCTTAATACACTTTCCGTTACTATATTTATAATCTTTAGAACATGTTAAATCCTCGCTGCATTTTTTATTACCATCTTCATCTTCATCTTTAACTAATTTCCCATTACATATAGGTTCCTCTTCTTCAACTTCATCTGATTCTACTAAACACATTCCATCTTGAATATTATCACACGCAATTGCATATTCATATTCTTTAATATCCTTTTTAGTTTTAGTATCTTCTTTAGTAGTTGTTTCTTCTTTTTTTGTCTCAGTAGTTGTTTCTTCCTTCGCGCTATAGTTATTAGTTGCAGTAGTTACTGGCCCATCATAAGTATATGACGATTTTAATTTCTTACCATTTTTAACATCATTAATTAAATTATGTGCTTCTTCTATAGAACCTAATATTGGTTCCATTACAAATAATTTAGTGTTTCCTCCACTATATGTATAATTACTACTATTAACACCCTGTAAGTTATATGTAGATACATTCCACGAAGACATATCATTTAATTGCATTTTTAGTAATGATGTTATTTTATTAGAATTCATATTCGTTTGGAATTTACCCTTTAATGAATTAAGTATCGAATCATATTTAGTAATAATACTCTTACTACACATTTTTTTAATTAAAGCTGCTATCACCGCTTGTTGATCTTTGCCTCTTTGATTATCACCATCTAAGAACGCCTTACGTTCTCTTGCAAATGCTAATGCTTGCTCACCATTCATATTATTATTACCTTCAGTAAAATGAACTCCATCTATTGATGTAAATGTATAATCAGAATATACAGTAATTCCACCTAATGCATTAACTATATCTATAAGAGATGTAAAATTAACTTTAACATAGTAATTAATATCAATATCAAGTAAATCTTCAATAGTTGTAATTGATTTATCTACACCATATATTCCTGCATGAGTAAGTTTATCCTTAACTCCAGTTGTACCATGTAACTGTACATAATAATCTCTTGGAATACTTGTTAATAAGACTTGTTTTGTTTTAGGATTAACAGTAGCAACAATATTAACATCACTTCTAGATACCGAAGTAATCTCTCCATATGTATCTATTCCTGTAATATAGATATTAAATGGTTTATTAGTAACATTAACATCTTTCGCTTTTGTTTTTGATTTTAGTTTTATAACAAACTTGTATATTACTTTAGTCTTTGTATTAAATTCTGGGTTATCTTCATTAACCATAGATACTACTGAATCTTCCAGCATAATTACTTTTGTATCGCCATTTAATAAGTCATTAGCAACTTCATTAACATCATCATAATCTTTAAAGTTAACATCTACACTCTTTAACACTTTTTTATTAGCATCTTTCGCACCTTCAGAATTAGAATAATATCCAATATCTAAGTCTTTTATGTCTTTTAATTTTTTAAACTTGCTATCATTTAATACTATTACCGAATATGTTTCTGTTTTATAATCTTTAGGTCCTATTTTAGCTAAGAATCCTAATGTATTTAATATGTAATGAGCAATAAAACACATAACTCCTAGTAATATAATTGTTAAAAAGCTAAAGAATATTCTAATTCCTTTTTTAGCTTTCTTACGCATAAGAAATATATCAAAGAATATATTAATAAATCCTAATCCACCTAATACTAAATATAAATATTTATCTGGGAGTAAATTAACTTTATAAATGATATATCCCATAAATATACTAGCTATAAAAAGCATTAAAGCAAGTATCTTATATATACTGAATTTTCTTTTTCTTTTATTCATAATATCACGCTACCATTATAACAAATAATATAATTACTGTAAATTATATTCACTAATTTTTCATATTTGCTATTCTTTTATATTCTAAATTAAAATAATCATCTGTCATACCAGCAATAAAATCAATAACTATTCTTACATTTGTATTATTCTTATAACAGTCATCTTTATAATTAAGATATACTTTATATATTGGAGAATCCAAATTATTATTGTTTAAATCATTAACATAACTTTCAAAAAGTTTTCTAAACATTAGTTCATAAAGAGCAACATCTTCTTTACTATTGGCTTTAAGATAGATATTCTTATAATTAAAATTCTTAAGTTCTATGATTGATTTATAAATATTATCAGATAATTTAATATAATTTTTATTATAACTATTATTAATTATATCCGTAACAATACTATTTACAATTTCTCTATTATTATTACCAAGATTCTTAACTATACTATCAGGAATATCACTCTTTTTAATAATTCCTACTCTAATTGCATCTTCAATATCTCTACCAAGATATCCAATTAAATCACTAATTCTAACTACGCATCCTTCTAAAGTCATAGGTCTCATATTAGCAATCACACTGACATCTTTATAACTATTATTGTATTCTTCTAAAAATTCTTCTACCGTCTTACTTCTTGGTTCATATACTCCAAGTGGTACTTCACCATTATGACACATAATCGCATCCAATACTTGAACTGTTATATTTCTACCACGACCACTATTTTCTATATTCATAAGAGTTCTAACACTTTGAATATTATGATTAAAATACCCTTCATTATTCTCTAAACTTATTTTATTTAGTATAGACTCTCCAACATGGCCATATGGAGTATGACCTAAATCGTGTCCTAAAGCAGCTGCCTCAATTAAATCCTCATTTAAATTTAAAGCTCTACCTATTGTTCGCGCTATCTTGCTTACTAATTGAACGTGAATTATTCTTTTACTAATATTTGTATTTTCATTATTACTAAAAACTTGAGTTTTATCTAAATATCTTGTATAGGATAATGAATATATTATTCTATCAATATCTCTAAAAAACGGAGTTCTAAAATCATTTTCTTCTTCCTTTAATCTAATAGCATTAGAATCCTTACAAGCATAAATTGATAATCCTTCTTCAAATTTAATCATATTTTTTTCTATATCCATAAATCTCCTTTGATGTTATACACATAAATGTGCATAACTATTTTTTTATTGATGTTCCATATTCAAACATATCTGTTACTTTCATTTGTTCTAAATCAAATGTATATTCATATGCACCATATTTATATTTAATTTCTTTACTTGGACAAAATCTAAGTACGTGTTCTAGATAATTTCCATCGCCATATTTTGATTCATTCCAACCAGATATATATAAACTAGGATTATCGTGTATTTCTTCTACCCGATTAATCCAAGATATATTACCATAATCTTGTTTTTCTTTGTTAGCATCTAGACCATATAAGTCATTCATCAGCATATCTATCATACCCTGTCCATAGTTATGTGATTGAATAGCAAGAAAAACATTTCCACAATTTTCTTTAAGTTTATTTTGAAACATCATACAACCAATTTTTATATTTTTTTCAATATCACACGCATTATCCATAGTAACGTATTCTTTATCACACAGTCCTGTTTTATAATTATATGCAGTTATTTCTTCTCCACTAGGACTTTCAAGTTGCATAAGTCCAACACCATAACCCGAATACATATCACCACCAGGAATACAAGCATAATGATTGAGTGTCGTTTCCTGCATTGCAATTGCAGCCATAATATTAGGATCCACTCCATATTCTTCAGCATATTTATAAATATACTGTCCGTCTGGCGACGCTAGAAAATCTATTACCATTTTCTTATCTGGACTATTTCCTACATTAAACGGATTACTAATTGATATCTTTTCATTAACATTACTAACAATAGTGTTATCATCAATTAGATAATCAACATTTTTAAAATCTATAGAGTCCCCATTATCAATGGTTTCTATATGTATATCATTATTTATAATCTCATCGTCTGCTTTAACTGTATTAAACGGAATCATATTTGTTGCAACTATCACAATTGCACCAAAAGCAGTACCAAGAACAACCCTTTTTAATACCTTCCTTTTTACATTCATCCTTCTATTACAATATTTATTATCTCGATATAATTTTCTTCTCATACTAGCACTCCTTCTTTAAAGCGTGTAAATATTCAATTGTAGTTTTCTTTTCTACTTCTTTATTTTTGCTTGCTTTATATCTTTTATGATTACACTCATATCTTTTATATTCGCCATACTTTTTCATAATCTCTTCTATTTCTTTAAAATCCATAATTCCTTCATCATTATAACTCAGAAAAATATATTTAAAATTTGCATTCCTAATTAAATCTTCAAACTCTTTGGCTACTTCGTTCTTTTTATTATATTTAGACTTAAATTGACTAATTCTAATTCCTGCTTTACCACTAATTTCTGGATAATCACCATAAGCAATCGTTTCAAGAATATGATAATTAGTTGCATACTTTCTTGAGTTATATGGTGGATCTAGATATAGTATGTCTCCTTTAATTTCTTTAATTAATTCATTTGAATCTTCAATATATACTTTACACTTACTATTTTTATTAGTAATAATATCAAGTGGTTTTAACTCCATAGTCTTTTCTGCACTTTTTTTCATACTTTTTAAAAAAGCTTCATATACTGAGGCTGTATTTGCCACTTTGTCTGCTGCTTCTAATAAACATGCCAACAAATAATAATATTCATACTTAGTAATCATTTCTTTCTTATACCACTTTTCAATACAATCTCTAATAGAATCTATTTTAATTGCATTCTCACTTGAGTAGTAACACCTTTCATATTTACTTCCTAATGTACCTTCTAAAGTATAATTATGATATATAAATCCTCGATAATTATCTAAGACATTTAAATGTATAAATGGATTACTGATACCAATTAATTTTAATCCTGAAAAACTAGGTATACTATTATTTTCTAAATAATGCTTATTAAGAACAAAACTATAAAACTGAGTATCATTTGCAAGAACATCAAAACCTAGTTTTTTAAATCTTTTACCAACTACACCAGTACCCGCAAATATATCACAAAATACTTTATTATCATTACCAGCAAAGTCTATAATAGACTCTTCTATAAAATCAATTATCGAATGTTTAGAACCAATATAATTCATAATCTAATCTCCTATTTCTTTATATATAAATTATACATTATTTTTAGCAAAAATAAAAGAAAATCATTGATTTTCTTAATATAGTTCAAGTAGTATCCGACATTCAACTAATTCACCTATCTTTTTGATTACAATTCAATAATTATTGGTTGAAATCATTGTCTATGATATTCATTTATAGTATAATTTGTTTAGGGGATATCGGTTGTTGGATGTCTACCTCCAATCTTATATAGAAATAAGGTTTGAAAGAATGAAAAAACGTGAATACATTATATGCATTCTACGTCTCATTTCTCTCATTTTACTACTCCTAATCATTTTGATTATAGTAATAAAGAATGACATCTAATCCTAGATTAAATGTCAAACTAAAGCAATTTAGGTAAACATTCAACTTGACAAAACTGAATGTTCCCTTTTTTATTTTATGCAAATTCTCTTGCTACATACATAGTAAAACATATTTATTTATTTTGCAAATCTAACTATCACACTATCTGTATATATTTTTGTTATTGTTTATATTTATAATAAAAGAAATTCCATTTATCTTGGAATTTCGTTGATTTCTAATGGTGTCTCGCAGGCGATTCGAACGCCTGACCCTTTGATTAAAAGTCAAATGCTCTACCTACTGAGCTAGCGAGACGTGTAATTATAAAAGATGGCTGCCTCGGCTAGATTCGAACTAGCGCATGCCACAGTCAAAGTGTGGTGCCTTACCGCTTGGCTACGAGGCAATAACCTTAAAAGTGGTGGAGGGAGATGGATTTGAACCATCGAACCCGAAGGAACAGATTTACAGTCTGCCGCGTTTGACCACTTCGCTATCCCTCCAAAAGTGGTGCCGGAAATAGGACTTGAACCCACAACCTACTGATTCATACTACTATAGTTTTCACTACCACATTCGTGTTTGTAGTCTGGACTTTCTCTTAACCGTATCAATTGACTTAGGTTCGTCGTATAAAGTCTCTACACTCGAGTATTTTACTCTAGCTCGGGATTGCCATATAAATAATTATGAAGGTTTCCCCGAATTAGCGACGTCCACTTTATAAATTTCTTTATAAAGGTGCAAGATAGTTCAAAAGTATTATTACTCTATCCCACAAGTCAGTTGCTCTACCAGTTGAGCTATTCCGGCAATATATTAAAAAAATAAATGGTGGGCGATATAGGACTCGAACCTATGACCCCCTGCTTGTAAGGCAGG
>CAMJTE010000034.1 GCA_946408655.1 uncultured Caryophanales bacterium
TAAGGATATCACATTTATTTGCAAAAGTCTACAAAATTATCACGAGATTAGTATATATATTAAGTTATGTTATTATATTAATATATATATTTAAACATATGATATACCAACAAATGATACATGAAATAACATTAATGAAATTGATTTATGTTAAATTGGAGGAAAAATGTTAAAGTACTCTGAATTGTATGAAAAAGTAAATAAATTACACGATGTGCAGAATTTATTAATAATAAAAGAAAGAATGCATCAAGAAAAGAAGAATGAATTTGAAACTTATAAAAAAGAATTATCTAAATTGGAGAATGAACTTAAATCTCTAAATAGTTTCTCTGTTTCAAAAATGTTTAAAATAGTGCAAATTAGTAAAAAAAGAAAAAATATAATGGATCAAATTAAGAAATTGAATAATCATATTGAAAATGTATTATATGAATTAAAAAAAAATTAGTAAACAAATAGGGGAAATAAATCATCAATTAAGTACTTCTAATTTAAAATGCTTTAGTATTAATTCTGATGGATTGATGATTGTTAATCCGTCATTATTTGAAAGTAAAAAAATAATTAGAGTTGATGGAGATATATTATTCGAAGATAGTGTTAAAAAACAAATTATGGTACATAAAACTAATTTTTTCCCTGTAGATGGATTAGTATTAAATGGTTTCAGTGGCGGAAAAATTGATTTAAAGGGTACAGAAATATAAAATGCTTGTATGGAATATAAAGTTATTAAGAGATGTTTTACTAATTATTCAACTCGTAGGACAGTTCATTTTACTTTAAATAATTCTGTTTCACACCATAGTGCAGGATCTTGGGACAATTGTAAAATAATTGTTCTAGATTTTGTAAATAATCATATATCAGAAATAAGAAAACAGTATTCTGCATCAGGTGATATGTGGACTTTTGATAATGTTAAGTTATCTAAAGATGCAATTATCTTAATTGATGTTGATTTTTATTCTAAATTAGATAAGAAAATTTTAGACGGATTAAATGTTATTTTATATAAAGGTGGTTATAACCCAGTAGAGGTATTATTATATGAGATGGGATATCCTATTGCAAATCTGACAAATGGACCTAATCATTATGTTAGTACCGATTCTAGACTTGAAGGTTTACTGAAAGTTCGAAATATATTTATATCATTTATGAAGGGACATTCTTTATTGCCTTCACAATCTGAAAATCATAATTTTTCCTCTGATGATTTATTGCAACTTTTTGAATATTTTAAAAATGGTAAAAAAGAATTTCAATTTTCTCTAGATTCGCGGTTAAAAAAGGATATAATTTCTAAATTGGAAGGTACTGATATTGATGCACATTTAGTAGAGTTTTTATTAAGTATGGGCTTTATTAATAACAACGGGAAATATCAGTTTATGGGTTATCAAGATTTCTATAAATTACATGAAGAAAATAAAACAGGTTTTACAGATAAAGAATTTTTTAATAATTATTTAAAGTTAATGAATGTTGAGAAATTAAATAACAATATTATTCAAAATAATGATATTGTAGGAAAACCTTTAGAAACAATTGTTAATAAAAAATATGATGAGCTTATCAAGAGTAATGACATGTCTGCATTTATTACATTGAATAAATCTTTAACTTTGTTATTTTTATCATTAAGTCCTACTACTGAAATATATCTAGGAGACAATTATCTATATGTAAGTTTTGGTATAAATAGTGTGGATAGTTCAAAGTATCGGTTAGATAATTCAGATATTAAATACTATGAAACAGCATATATTAGTCAAAATACAAGGCTTTTATCATTTTTAATTGATGTTTCAAATAAAACTGTAGGTGAAATTATTCAGTTTTGTAATCAGTATATACAAGAAGTTATGAATAGTATGAATATCAGTTTAGATGACAATAATAGAAAGACAATAAAATAATTGTTTTAGTATGGTTTTAAACTATAGAAATCAATCAAGTTTAAAAGTATTATTCCGACTAGTATTAATTGCTTTACACTTCTTTACACTTTTTTGGTTAATTATTCCAATTAATTTCATAATATGTATTGTATCAATTTTTGTGCTTGATATAATTATAGTGTAATGTCATTATAGGGGATGAGAATAATTGTGTTGAGCAGTGTCTATAAAAGAATGTGACATTAATTTGGGTATTTTAAATACCTTTTTTTTGTGAATAAAATTAACTATGAGTTCAAGATTGGTAATATTGTTATTTTTTTAAAGAAATATAGCTAAAAAAGAAGGAATTTTGAAAGTTTTAACTAATAATATATATAAGAGGGTAAAGAGGGTTTGTTTAAATATAAGAAGGAAGGTATCTAAATGAATAATAATATTACAACTGTTATGAATGTAAATGATAATGAAATTAGGGTAATGAGAATAGGCAATGAAGATTATATTTCTTTAACTGATTTAGCACGATATAAAAATTCGAATAATCCTGGTGATGTTATAATTAAATGGATGAGTAACAAAAGTTCTTTTGATTTTTATTTTTTGTGGGAAGAACTGTTTAATGAAAGTTTTAAACTAGCGGAATCTCGCGAGTTTAAAAATGACTCTGCAACCCAGTCTTTTACAATGAGTCCATCAAGATGGATTGAATTAACTAATGCAAAAGGTTTCGTTACTAAATGGGGAAAGTATGATGGAGGTACTTATGCACATCCTGATATTGCTTTAGAATTTGCATCTTGGATTGACCCAGCATTTAAGCTATATTTAATAAGAGAATTTCAAAGGTTAAAATATAATGATAATTATCAAGAAAAGATTAAGTGGTCTGTAAGAAGAATGTTATCTAAAACTAATTACAGAATTCATACTAATAGTATTAAGGAAAATATTGTGCCTAAGTTATCATCAAAACAAAAACAATATGTATATGCAGATGGAGCAGATGTAATTAATGTTGCTTTATTTGGTATGACTGCTAAAGAATGGAGAAATAATAATCCAAATAAGAAAGGGAATATTAGAGATTATTCAGATGTACTACATTTAATAGTACTAAGTAATTTAGAAGTATTAAATGCAAGTATGATTGAAAATAATATCAGTCAAAGAGAACGCCTAGAAAAGTTAAATAGTACTGCTAGAAAAGAATTAAGCATATTAGTAAACGACAAGAATATTATCGGAATTAAAAAATTTGATAAAATTACTGATAATAAATTAATAACTAATTAGATATGACATGTTAAATGATTTGGATTATTAGTAAGTAAGTTATAATTAAGTAGATTATTATAACTTATTTTTTATTGTAATAAAACTTAAAATATAGTAGAATATTAATTGTTATAAAGGAGATGTATTATGAGTTTAACAGCTGGAATAGTAGGTTTACCTAATGTAGGTAAGAGTACATTGTTTAATGCAATTACAAAAAAACATATATTGGCAGCAAATTATCCATTTGCAACTATTGAACCTAATGTAGGTGTAGTAATGGTGCCAGATTATAGATTAGATTTCTTAAATGAATTATATAAACCAAAAAGTTTAGTTCCAACTACTTTTGAGTTTACTGATATTGCAGGTCTAGTTAAAGGTGCATCAAACGGAGAAGGACTTGGTAATAAGTTTTTATCGCATATAAGAAAAGTAGATGCGATATGTGAAGTAGTCAGATGTTTTGATGATGATAATATAATTCATGTGGAAAACAATATTGACCCAATTAGAGATATTGATATAATTGGAATAGAGTTAATACTAGCAGACTTAGATATAGTAGATACTAGACTTGGCAAAATTGAGAAGAAAGCAAAGATGTCTAAAGATAAAGAAGCATTGAAAGAGGTAACTTTACTTCATAAATTAAAAGAGTGTTTAGAAAATAATAAAGCGGTAAGAAGTTTAGAGCTAGATGAAGATGAACTTATGATAATGAAACCGTATAATTTACTTACTGCTAAGCCAATTATTTATGTTGCAAACCTTAGTGAGGATGAACTTACAAATACTGATAATAAGTATTTAAAACAAGTAGAAGAATATGCTTTTAATGAAGGCTCTAAAGTAATTAGTGTATGTGCGAAAATTGAAGAAGAACTATGTGAATTAGATGAAGAAGATAAAAAAGAATTATTAAGTGATTTAGGTGTAGATTCAAGTGGTCTCGATAAGCTCATTAGAGCAACATATAGTTTGTTGGGATTAAAAACATTCTTTACATCCGGTACAGATGAGGTTCGCGCATGGACATTTAAAGATGGAATGAAAGCACCAGATTGTGCGGGAATAATTCATACAGATTTTAAACGTGGATTTATTCGTGCCGAAGTTATGAGCTATAAAGATTTAGAAGAGTATAAAGATGAGAAAATAGTTAAAGAAAAAGGTAAAGTTCGTCTTGAAGGCAAGGAGTACTTAATGCAAGACGGCGATATTTGCTACTTTAGATTTAATGTTTAGGTGATGGTATGCGAAAGAAAGTTGTAATATTAGGTGGAGGAACAGGATTATCCTATCTTCTTAAAGGATTGAAACAATATCCAGTTGATATAACTGCTATCGTATCAGTATGTGATAATGGTAGTAGTACTGGAATACTTAGAGAGGAATTTAATATTCCAGCGGTTGGCGATATAAGAAAAGTACTTGTAGCTTTATCAGAAACAGAACCATTATTTGAGAGATTATTTAATTATAGATTTTCAACTACAAGTGATTTAAATGGTCATGCAGTAGGAAATTTATTATTAACAGCAGTAGAAGAGATGACAGGAAGTCTTTCTGAGGGAATTGAGGCTCTAAGTAAGATTCTTAATTTAAAAGGAAAGGTAGTACCACTTACAGAAGATAATGTTACTTTAATGGGTGAGATGAAAGATGGTACTATTATTGAAGGAGAAGAGCAATTAACTAAAGATAAAAGACCTATTAAAAGAGTTTTTTATAAAGAAAAAGCAACTCCTACTCATGATGCTATTGATGCAATTATGGGTGCAGATTTAATTGTTCTTAGCATGGGAAGTTTATTTACAAGTATTATTCCTAACTTAATATGCGATGAGATAATAGATGCCTTATCTAAATCAAGGGCAAAGATACTATATACTTGCAATATAGTAACACAACCAGGTGAAACTGATGGATTTAGTGTTACTGATCATGTTAAAATGTTAAATAAATATCTTAAGAAACGTAAAGTAGATGTAGTTATAGCTAATAATGGGTATATAGATTCTAATATGGCGGAAAAATATAAAACATTAGAACAAAAAGATTCAGTAGAGTTTGATTCTGATAACTTTAAAAAGTATGATTTACAAGTAATATCTGATGACTTGGTAACAATTTCGAACAATATGATTAGACATAATTCATTAAAACTAGGATTTCATATATTTTTCTATATAATGAATAATTAGGTGATTAGATGTCATTTACAAGCACAATAAAAAATGAAATTGTCTCTTTAGAGTTATCAAAGTTAGAACAGATATCAGAATTATCTGGACTTCTTAAAAATTCTATAGATAATAGTAGTAAACTAAATATTACTACTGAGAATGTATCTATCGCTCGGTTAATATTTAATAGATTAAAAGATAATTATGATGTATTAATTAGAGTCTCTGCAAAAAAAGGATATAACTATAATAAGAATTATATATATGGTCTTGAAGTATACAAGAATAGTGAACTAATAATTGAAGATTTATCATTAAATACAACAATTCCTAATAGTTATTTAATGGATGATGAAGATACTAAAAGAGCATATATTAGAGGAGTGTTTTTAGCATGTGGTAGTGTGAATGATCCAAAAACATCTCAGTATCATATGGAGTTTTCATTTGATAATGAAGAGTATACTAACTTTATTAATGATATTCTTGATAGTTATAATCTTAATAGCAAGATTTTAAAAAGAGAATCTAGGTATATAATCTATATAAAAGAATCAGAGCGTATTACTGATTTCTTACGTATTATTAAGGCTACTAATGCACTTTTATATTATGAGAATATTAGGATATATAGAAACAGAAATAATAATATAAATAGAATTAATAATTGTGAACAAGCTAATGTTGATAAAACTATTCAAAGTGCGAAGAATCAAATAGATGATATTAATTATATAAAAGAAAAAGATGCTTATGAACTTCTTGATGATAAAATAAAAGAAGCATGTGATTATCGTATAAAGTATCCAGAAGAATCATTAACAGAATTAAGTAAAATTATGACTATGGAAACAGGAATAAGTATTACTAAATCAGGTTTACATCATAGATTTAATAAATTAAAATTGCTTGCAGAAAGACTAAAAGCAAAACAAAACAATATTTAAGGAATATTAGATTAAGCAATTAATCTTTTTTTCATGATATGTATTATTAAAAAAATTGTAAAAAGTTCACTATTTATAATTAATATGTGATATAATACAATTAAATTAAAAAAGTAGATAGAGGCAAAAATAAAGAGGTGAATTATATAATGAAAAAGAAAAATGCTTTTACATTAATTGAGTTAATAGCAGTATTAGTAATACTTGCGGTAGTAAGTTTAGTTGTTGCTCCTCTAATTTTAAATGTAGTAAGAAGAGCAAAAGATTCTGCAAACAAAAGAAGTATAGATGGATATGGTAGAGCAGTAGAGTATGCTATGGCTAATTATCAATTAGAATATTTAAAATATCCTGATTCTTTTGAAGAACTAGAAATAGAGTATACAGGATCTAAGGTAGAATGTGAAACAAGTAGGATTAATTCAGATTATACAATATATTTATCAAAATGTAAGGTAAATGGAAAACTAGTTAATGATACTAAAACCCAAGATGGATATTATCATTATGGTACACTTAAAATGACTAATTAAGAATATGTAGATGCATATGGTAAAAACTTAGAAGATGCGTTAAAAAAATATTATAATGAGCATAATGAATACCCAAATGATTATACTACACTTACTTTAGAAGAGTTAGATAAAGAAGTAGCGTGTGATGTTTTAATAAATAGTGATGGTACGGTTTATCTAACTAGCTGTAAAGTTAATAATGAAAATGTAATTGATACTAATGGTGACGAATATGTTTATGGTGATTTATATGCAACTACTGAATTAATAACAAAGAAGAATAATATATCTTTAACAACATATGCTGATGGTGACACGCACGAGATGTATACATTTGAGCATGAACAAACAGAGCAGACACCAGCTCTTATAGATTATAGATATATAGGTAATAGTCCTAATAATTATGTCAGATTTAATGGTAATGAAACTTGGAGAATAATAGGTGTTTTTTATGTTGATACTGAAGATAGTAAAGAGCAAAAAATAAAAATTGTTAAAGACGTAAAATTATCAAATAATATGGACTGGAATTCAACCAACAATAATGATTGGAAAAATGCAACACTTAATAAATATTTGAATGGTAATTATTATGATAGTTTAAACTATACAGCAAAACAACTTATTTCTAGTAGTAAATTTTTTTTGGGAGAAGGAGATATTCGAGGTAATGCTGAAGAATATTACTTATTTGAAAGAGGAATAAATGTTCATAGTGGAAGAAGTACAAACTGGAGAGGAATGATAGCCTTAATGTATCCAAGTGATTATGTATGTACATATGCTTTAGGAGTAGATGAGACTTGTTATTCAAATGGGGCTAATTGTGCAAATGGAAGTCCAATTAGTGGCTGGATTTATAATTCTAATAGTAATTCAGATATACATTTATTGTCAGCAAATTCTAGCAATGATCAGGTATACGATATTGGAGCTGCAGTCTTTATAGGGAAAAATAATAATGCGTCTGTTTCGCGTGGTGTTCGTCCAACATTATATCTAAAATCAAATGTTAAAATTAAATAAGGTGATGGTTCAATTGATTCACCTTATGAGTTTGAACTTTAATAAACTGAGTAATAAATATTTATTCAGTTTTTCTTTTGAATAAGACATCTTTTGAATAAGTGGTTTAAAATATTTTTGATTTAGTGTATAATGATTATACAGGTGATACAGTGGAAGATTTGTTTATAAAGTTAGATAGAATGTATGATGATTATGATAATATAGTTGTTACAGGTCATAGTTATCCTGATTTGGATTGTTATGGTGCTTGTCTTGCTGTATATAAAAGAATTACTGCGATGAATAAAGATTGTTATGTTTATTTAGAGGGTAATGGTTATAGTGATATTATGAATAAGGCTATTGGTAATGTAGATGGTGTCAAGTATATTAATGGTGATAATATTGGCAATCTTACGAATATGTTACTTATTGTAGTTGATGTGCATCAAGTTGATAGATTAGAAAATAGTCAAATTTTTGATTTTTGTAAAGATTTTGTAATAATTGATCATCATATTAAGGATAAAAAGTGTCCAAAGGGTAGTAAAATGTTATATATTAACAATAGTTTATCTAGTATGGTTGAACTTATGACTTATTATCTTGATTATAGTGGTGTATCGATTGATAGTTCTATTGCAACTATCATGCTTGCGGGACTCGAGATTGATACTAATGGATATAATTTAAAGACTACTTCTCGAACTTATAAGGCAGCAAGTATGCTTGTTGAAATGGGGGCGGATGTTACTCAAAAGCAAGAGTTGCTTAAAGATAGTAAGGATGATTATGTAAGAAGAGCTGATTATATTAAGAATAGTTATACGGTAAATGGGAATGTTGCTTTATGTGTTCTTCCTGAAATTAATAAAACTGAGACTTTGGCGGAGATTGCGGATAGTTTGCTTACATTTGATAATATAGAAGCTAGTTTTGTAATATCTAAGATTAATGATTTAGAGTATGGTGTATCTGCTAGAAGTATAGGAGAGGTTGATATTCTTAAAATTATTAGAAAACTAGGTGGTGGTGGTTCTACTACTAGTTGTGGTGCGAAAATAAATAAGAGTTTATCGGAGATTAAAAAAATTATAATTAAATCAATAAAAGGATAGGTGTTTATGAAAGTTATATTGTTAGAAGATATTAAGAAGAAGGGTAAAAAGGGAGATATTCTTAATGTAAAGGATGGCTATGGTACTTTTTTGATTAATGATAAGAAGGCTGTTATTGCAAACGGGGAGAATGTTAGAAACTTAGATAGAAGTAATGAAAGAAAGAAAGTGCGTGAAGAAGAATTAATAAAAGAGTGTGAGAAGATTAAAAATAAACTTGAGAAAGAAAAAATTGAATTTAAGGTAAAAGTGGGTGCAGGCGATAAAGTATTTGGTAGTGTTAGTGTGAAACAAATTGAAAAAGAATTAAAAGGATTAGGTTATGATATTGATAAGAAGTGTATTAAACTTAATGGTAGTTTAAGTAGTTTGGGAACTCACGTAGTGAGTGTCGAATTACATAAAAAGGTGGTTGCAAGTATTAAGATTAATTTAGTAAAGTAGGTGACGTATGAATAAAGAGATCCCAAAGAATATTGATGCTGAACAATCGGTAATTGGTTCGATGTTTTTAACAAAGAAAGCATTGGATAAAGTACTTGAAAATTTACATGAGGATTCTTTTTATTTAGATAGTCATAAAAAGATTTTTGCTTGTATTAATGAACTTAATAACAATAGTAAGAGTGTTGATTTAACTACGGTTATTGAGTCTTTGAATAATCATGGATGGCTTAAGAATGTTGGTGGTATTGAATATTTAACTGAGGTCATTGAAACTGTTCCTACGGCTGCTAATGTTGATGAATATATTAAGATTGTAGAAGATAAGTTTATATTACGTAAATTAATTGAAGAGGCTACAAGTATAATTACGGAAAGTTATAATGCATCTAATGATATTAATGAAGTAATAGAAACTGCAGAAAAAAAGATATTTGATGTATCTAAGAATATTCGATCTACAGAGTTTAAAACTATTGCAGAAGTACTTGTTAAAACACAAAATGATTTAGAAAAGTTAGCAAGTACTAAAGGAGACATTACTGGTATTCCTACTGGGTATTATGAACTTGATAAGATTACATCAGGATTTCATCCGCATGAGTTAATTATTATTGCCGCTCGTCCGGGTATGGGAAAGACTGCTATTGCACTTAATATGGTTAATAATATTGCGATTAATGCTAAGAAGAGTGTTGCACTCTTTAATATGGAGATGGGTGCAGAACAACTTGCGATGCGTATGTTAGCTAGTGTTGGGCAAATAGATTCTGGTAAACTTAAAACTGGTAAGCTTGAACACTCAGATTGGAAACGTGTTAACGAAGCTGTAAGTAGATTATCTGGTTCAAAGATATTTATTGATGATACAGCGGGTATTACGGTAAATGAAATTAGAGCTAAGTGTAGAAGACTGGCTGCATCTCCATCAGGCTTAGATATTGTGGTTATTGACTACTTAACTTTGATTCAAGGTAATAGTAAGAATGGAGCTAACCGTCAACAGGAAGTATCTGATATATCTCGTGCACTTAAAACTATGGCAATGGAACTAGATGTACCGGTAATTGCTTTATCACAACTTTCTCGTGGTATCGAACAACGTACAGATAAAAAGCCTATGCTTAGTGATTTAAGAGAGTCAGGTGCGATAGAACAAGATGCAGATATTGTTGCTTTCTTACATTGTTCAGATGAAGAAAGAGAAAAAGAAAATAGTTTAATGGAATTTGTAATTAGAAAGCATCGTAATGGCCCTCTAAAGGATATTCCGCTTATATTCCAAAGAAATACAAGTACATTTGCGAATGTTGCAAATTTTGAAGAAGGTGTGTCATGAAAAAGGTTGGTTTATATTTTTGTGTTATATTAGTTAGTGTATTTATATTGTTTTTAGGATTTTCTAATAGAAAGTCGAAGAACCCGAATAGTTATTATCAGGTTTATTTAGATGGTGAGCAATTAGGTACTATTAAGTCTAAAAGAGAATTAGAAACTTATATTGATTCTCAGGCTGATATTATTCGTGATAATGTAAGAGATTATGAAACTAAGCTAGAGGCTATTGATGATACTAAAGAGGTAATTGATAGTATTGGTGATGAATCTTTTAAAGAACTGAATAATAAGGATAAAATTTCATATCTAATTAATAATAAGAGTAAACTTAATATCAGTGATACTAAGTATGATAGTATAAAGATATATAGTGATAATAAACTTTGGAGTATGAGTGATAGTGATATTACTGAGATGAAGAATTATTATGAAGAGAATAAGATTTATTTAGAGTCTGATAAGATATATACACCAAATGGAATAGAAATGAAAAAAGTACTTACTTATGAACCTACTACGGTATCAACGGGTGAGATGTATAAGAAGATTATAGAAAAGAAGAATTGTACTATTCCTGGGTATAAGTTTACTATTAAGAAAAATGATGGTAGTGAGGCAAATGTATATGTAACTGATAAAAGTATATTTAGGGATTCTATTGATACTATGGCATCTATATTTGTTGGAGAAAATAGGTATAGAAATTATAAAGATGATAATCAAAGTGAGATAGAAGGTACTGGAGAAGTTATTAATAATGTCTATGTAGAAGAAGATATTGCTTATAAAGCAGTAAATATTTCTACTGATGAGAAGATATATGCTGATTCTACTGAGTTATCACAATACTTATTATATGGAGATAATCATGATGAAAGTACTGTTACAGTAGCTGCTGGTGATTCTATAAGTAGTATTGCTTATAATAATAAAATAAGTGTAGAAGAATTTTTAATTTCTAATCCAGAATATACAAGTGAAGATAACTTGTTATATGCTGGAAAACAAGTAAAGATTGCAAAAGTTGATCCACAAATAAATATTGTTGAAGAAAAGTATAGTGTTAACGATATTGAATCTAATTATCGTACTGTTGAGGTATATGATGATAATATTACTGAAGGGGATCAGATAGTCACTCAAGAAGGAGAAAAAGGATTAGATCGAGTTTCTCAGAATGTTAAGTCAGTTAATGGCGAGATAGCTTATGTTGAACCTGTTAGTAAAGAAACTGTCAAGAATCCTGTTGATAAAAAGATTACAGTTGGTACAAAAGTAATTCCTAGTGTTGGTAGTATGTCATCTTGGGGATGGCCAACTGCAGGAGGTTATACTATTAGTTCAAGATTTGGCTATCGTATTGCGGTATTTGGTGAAGGTAATTTTCATACTGGTTTGGATATCGCTGGTACTGGGTATGGTTCACCTGTTTATGCATCAAATAATGGTGTAATTACAAAGATTGAATATGCAAGTACGTATGGATACCATATAATTATTAATCATAATAATGGTTTCTATTCGGTATATGCACATATGTCTGGATTTGTAAGTGGCCTTCGTGTTGGTAGTATTGTTGAACGTGGACAGCAAATTGGTTATGTTGGTTCTAGTGGCTGGGCAACTGGACCTCACTTACATTTTGAAATTCGTAATTGTGAAAAATATGCATGTGTGGTTAATCCAGAGAACTACTTATAATGAGAATATGTGTATTATCAAGTGGTAGTAAGGGGAACTGTTCTTATATTGAAACTAAAAGTCATAAAATACTAATTGATATAGGTAACAGTTCTGCTTATGTTGAACGCAGTTTAAGAAGTATAGGTGTTGAACCTAGTGAAATAGATATGATATTAATTACTCATGCACACGTCGACCATATTGCGGGACTTAGAGTGTTTTCCAAAAAATATTCACCTAGAGTTTATATGACGGAAAAAATATTTAAAGAGAGTGGACTTAACATTAGTAACGTTTATGATATCCCTAGTAAATATGAAATAGATGGTATTACTATTACTTCTATAAAAACATCACACGATACAGAAGATTCAAATGGATATATAGTTGAGGAATCTGGTAATAGCTGTGTATATATTACTGATACTGGTTATATAAACAAAAGATACTTTAAGAAGTTATATAACAAAAATGTGTATATATTTGAAAGTAATCATGATCCAGAAATGCTTATGAATAATTCTAGATATCCACATCATACTAAGATAAGAATTATAGGCGATACAGGACATTTGTCTAATCAAGATTCAGCATACTACTTATCAGAGTTTATTGGCTCTGATACAAAGATTATATTTTTGGCTCATTTAAGTGAACAAAACAATAATGAAGAACTTGCATTAAATACTTTAAAAGAAGAGTTAAAGAAAAAAAGTATTAAATTTAACAATATTAAGATTGCTAAACAAAATATAGTATCGGAGGTATATAGTCTTGATTAAAATAATTTGTGTTGGAAAAATTAAAGAGAAATATTTAAAAGATGCGATAGCAGAATATTCTAAGAGAATTAGCACATATACAAAGTTAGAGATTATTGAAGTTAGTGATAGAGATAAATTACCAATAAAAGATATTTTAGATAAAGAAGGTAACGATATATTAAAACATATTAATGATAAAGATTATGTTGTTACTTTGGAAATTACTGGTAACAATTTAAGTAGTATAGAACTTGCTAAAAAAATAGATACTATATTTAATAAATATTCTAACATAGTATTTGTTATTGGTGGGTCATATGGGTTAAGCGATTCTATAAAGAATAGAAGTAATTATCCATTATCATTTTCTAAATTAACATTTCCACACCAGTTATTTAGAGTAATGTTACTTGAGCAAATATATAGAGCATATAAAATAAATAATAATGAAACATATCATAAGTAATAATAAAAGATATAAAGTTTTATGCTTTATATCTTTATAATTTTTAAAAAACATTTGTAAAAAATAATTAGGAAAAAGTGAATTATTCCATTATGATTCTTTTTTTTGGTAATTTTTTATTAATTGTATTTCTTTGCTATCTAATAAGGAGACTCTATTTTTAAATTTAGGGTTAGTCCAACAGTGTAATTTGGTTTTTTTCGTTGTGGATAGCAATAGTATGAAAAAAATTTTTTTCCCTTTAGGAATTGTTGTATATCAGAAAGCTGTACTTGTAAGGAATTTTAATCAGACTTGTTTTAATCAGACTTGTATTTATTTATCTTTTTCATTATTGTTATTCATAATAATTTTTCTTCTGTTGAAAATACTATTGATCCTTGTTAATTAAATGTGTAAGATATGATTTTATTTTGAAAATAGGTGAAGTAGAATAGTAATGGAAACTGTTTATGCCTTGATAAACAATAGACAAGTAATGGAATGCGAAAAGTAGCATGTGTGTACAATGCTACTTTTTTTTTAATTATTGCTTATTAGACAAGTAAAGGACATTTTTATTTTGATTCTGATTTAACACTTATATTGGCCTTTTTTATTTCTTGATTATCTAGATATTTCTTAATATTATTTATATTTTTGATATCAAGCAAATCTGGTATAAGACAGACATCTAACGGATCTATTTTAGATAAACCGAGCTTATCTATTTTCGTTTCAGATATGTATTTATTAACTAAATCGAAAGGGCTTTTACCATCTAAACTTTCTCTGCAAAGACTGTTAATATGTGAGCATAATAAATTAACTTCTTTTTGGGTATACGGTTTTAATGATACACCTTTAGGAATTACTCTCCGAATTAATTCGTGGTTATTTTCTATTGAACCTTTTTCAAAACTTAAATATGGATGACAATAAAAAATGTTTATTTTATCTGATACGGTCTTTATTAACTCAATATTGGTAAATTCCTTACCATTATCTGTTAATAAAACTTCCATTATTGCATTAAAAGTATCATCTTCAATAATATCTTTAAAATATGTTAATTGCTTAACTACCATTTCAATTGTTTGACTATCTATTTTGAATATAAACAAAAAGTTGATTTCTACAATTTCTAATGTTAAAAACACAGGTGCGTTATTTTCTTTAATACCTTCAACAGTATCCATTTGCATCTCACATGCTTCAGGATTATCCTTTAAATATTTTTCATAATCATCGTAAGTATGCCCCTCAATAACACGTTTATAATTTCTATCTGTTTTGCTTTTTTGCTTCTTACGTGGCCTTGGTAAATCTGATGCAAGAATCGGTAATTGTTTTCTTTCTATTTGTTTATAGATAGTATGTTTATTAAATGATAACTCAAACACATTATTTATAGTAGTCACTGCATGATATACAGACTTAGACCTAATAATAAGTGGACATAATCTTTCATTTAATATTATTAGTTCTTGTTCTGTATAATGAAGTCCTGTTCTTGAGTTGCTTAAATTTGCTTTATAGGAATCATGTGCATCTCTTGCGTTATAATACCTTTTTATATATCTACAACCATATTTTGAAGTGCATCCATTACATACATGTGGTGACTTTTCTAGTTTAGGGCAAACCTTATATTCAATATCCTTACAATGTAGATAGCATTCAAATCCTCTCACGTTACAATTACTATATTTTAAACATGGATGTTGCTTGTTATAAAACGTTGGGAACTTACAAGTAATATTTTTATTTATTTCCTTAATTATACCACTTGAAGGTCTTTTAATATCTACAGATATTTCTTTAATGTTTTTTCCCTTATTAAGCATTGTATTAATAGCTAGTCTTTCTATATATGTATAATGTTTCTTAGTCATGATACTTCTCTTTCAAAATTGTTAACATAATTTTGATATTATTGAGTTCTTCGGTTAAGCACATAAGTCTGTAATAATGCTCATTATAGTCTGTTCTATCTAATATAGAATCAATAATTGTAGCATAATATCTTAAATCAAAATCAATGTCATCAAACTCATAGTTTAATAAATTTATAAGTTGACTTTCAGACAATGAATCAAAATATGAAATAGTCTCATCATCTGTAACTTCGTTGTCAAATTCAAACTGATAATAGTTTTCCTTCATATTTTATTCCTCCTTTATAATTACAAAACTATTAATAATAGTCTATCTATTAATAAAAGAGTATGTTAAAATATATAATGTCTATTTTAATAGATAGACTTGATGTGTGAATACTATTTTTAAGTAAACAGTGTGAAAAATAGTATTCTTTTTTTTTACAGCATATAATCACCTCCGGTTGTATGTATTAGACTTGTTCGGAAACTAAAAATATGATAGAATGGTATTGTTCAGATATGCT
>CAMJTE010000035.1 GCA_946408655.1 uncultured Caryophanales bacterium
TTGCAAAGTTTGCGGTTTTGTTATGTGGATTTTATAATTTTAATGCCGTTTAATTTTAGTTTCCGAACAACTCTATTGAAAAAATGGGATATTTTTAATAAATTATCCAATTATCTTAAAAATATCAATCAAGGCAAATGCTAGTATTTATAATGGATTATCACAATTTATAATAGTCACAAAACTGTAACCCTTAATGATAAATTTTTTGTATAGAAAAGAAGAAAAATTCAAAATATAATTTTTGATAATTTTCTTCCTTTTTTACTATTATGTTTTATTTTGCTTCCACCATCTCATATGCTTCTATTACATCCCCTACTTTAATATCATTAAAGTTAGTAATAGTAATACCACATTCTAAACCTTTTTTAACTTCTTTAACAGAATCTTTTTCTCTTTGTAGTGAACCAATCTCACCATCATAAATAACCTTGCTGTCACGAATCACACGTGCTTTAGAATTAGATTTAACTACTCCATCTAAGATATATGATCCAGCAATTATACCTACTTTAGAGAATTTAAATAATTGTCTAACTTCAGCAGAACCGGTAACTTTTTCTTCATATGTAGGATCAAGTAAACCTTTCATAGCATTTTCCATATCCTCAACAGCTTTATAAATAATATCATAAAGTCTAATTTCAACACCTTGTTCTTTAGCATAATCTTTAATTGAATTATTAGGTCTAATATTAAAACCGATTATTATCGCATTAGATGCATTAGCAAGTACGATATCTGATTCTGTAATCGCACCAACTGTACTTCTAATTACTTTAACCTTAACGCCTTCTACTTCAATTTTCTCTAGAGAATTTTTAACTGCTTCAGCAGAACCATTAACATCTGCCTTAATAATAACGTTAATTTCTTTAATACCATCTTGAATCTTAGAAAATAAATCTTCTAGTGAAACATTACTCTTTGTATTCTTCTTAAGTTTTTCTTCTTCGCGCCTTGCTTCACCAATACTTCTTGCTTGTTTTTCTGTTTCAAAAGCCATAAATTTATCTCCAGCAGAAGGTATTTCATTAATTCCCGTAATTTCTACAGGTTGACTAGGTAATGCTTCAGTAATTTCTTCACCTTTATCATTTTTTAAAGTACGAATCTTACCAAATGATATACCTACTACAATAGGATCTCCTAATCTCAATGTACCATTTTGAACAAGTACCGTTACTTTAGCTCCCACATGTTTATCAAGTGTTGCCTCAACTACACTACCTATTGCATATCTCTTAGGGTTAGCTTTGTATTCTTCAAGTTCAGCAACAAGTAATATGTTTTCAAGTAACTTATCTACACCATCACCAGTTTTAGCACTTATTGGAGTACAAATTGTATCTCCACCCCAAGCTTCTGGAGTAAGTCCATATTCAGCAAGTTCCGATAATACTTTTTCAGGGTTTGCACCAGGTTTATCTATTTTATTGATTGCAACTAATATTGGAACACCAGCAGCTTTAGCATGATCTATCGCTTCTTTAGTTTGAGGCATAACACCATCATCAGCAGCAACAATAATAATTACAATATCAGTAATACTAGCTCCTCTAGCACGCATCTCTGTAAATGCCGCATGTCCTGGAGTATCAATAAATGTAATTAACTCACCATTATGCTTTACTTGATATGCACTAATAGCCTGAGTAATACCTCCTGCTTCTCCTGATACAACATCAGTTTTACGTATTGTGTCAAGAAGAGTTGTTTTACCATGATCAACGTGTCCCATGATAGTTACAACAGCAGGTCTTTTTACTAAGTCTTCTTCTCTATCATTTATTTCAAACTCTTCAAACTTAGTCTCATCAACGACTTGTTCACGTTCTAACTTTTTATCAAATTCTGAAGCTATCAATGCAGCATTATCAAAGTCAATAGCATTATTAACAGTAGCAAGTATTCCTATTGTAAATAATTTTTTAATAAGAACAGCAGGCTTTACATTTAATGCTTTAGCAAGTTCTCCAATAGTCATACCATCTTTATATATTACATTATCGCTTTTATCAACTGGAGCATTACTAATTAACTTTTCCTTATTTTTATACATTTCTTTTTTCTTCTTAGCAAGTTCCTTCTTACCACTCTTATTAACTACGCCTTTATTCTTATTTTGCTTATTACCTTTTTTAGGCTTACTATTATTAACAATCTCTTCTATTTTAGAATTCTCTTTTTCAATAAGTTCATCTTCATACTCTAAATCTTCAGTCTCTTCAGCATTTGCGATATCATTATCAAGAATTGTAATAGCCACTTCATCAAGATAATCATCTTCACCTTTAGCATTAATTCCAAGACGCGCACACATCTTAAGTATCTCACTTACACTCTTATTAACATCTTCAGCATATTCTAATACACTCATCATCTTCACCATCCTTTATTTCATTTTTTCATATGGAATATTCGCTTCATCGAGAAATTCATTAGATATTTTATCAGGATAATCTCTCAAATATACTATTTTCTTTATGCCAGCATTAACAAGAATCTTCGCACATATTGAACATGGAAAATAAGTAACATATATAGTTGTGTTATCAAGTGATATACCTAACCTTGCTGCATCACTTACAACTACTTGTTCTGCACATATATATCTACATATCTCTCTTTTTTCTCCAGGTTTAATATGACACTCATTTCTAATACAACCAACAATAGTACATGGTTTTATTCCACCAGTTTGTCTATTATGAGCTTTAAGTAAAATCTTATTATCCCTAACTACTACACAACCTACTTTTCTTCTAATACAAGTAGATTGTTCTTCTTCTAATAAAGCTTCATCCATAAAATATTTATCCATTTTTATTCTCCTATAATACTTTTTAATTCATTATATATATCATCACTAATAGTAACATTAAGCGTTCTATCTAGCACTTTAGTAGTCTTTGCTTTCTTTAATACTTCAATATCTTTTTTAATATAAGCTCCTTTACCATTAGCCTTACCAGTTACATCAACTGTAACAATACCTTCTTTATTAACAACTACTCTAATTAATTCTTGCTTAGGAAATCTCTCACGAGTCACTACACACATACGCATAGGAATCTTTTTCATTATTCTAATATATTAATTCCTGCTTCTTTAACTTGTTCGTAAGTTTTAATCTCTAAATTATAGTGTGTAAGACGACTAGCTAGTTTTACATTAATACCACGTCTTCCAATTGCAAGTTTTAAATTTTCATCATTAACAACAACCATAGTCTCTTTAGTCTTCTCATCAAGAATAAATACCTTTAAATCTTTAGCAGGAGCTAAAGCATTTGTAATAAATGTTACTGGATCTATACTATAAGCAACAATATCAATTTTCTCACCATTTAACTCTTTTAAGATATTATTAATACGAGTACCTCTTTCACCAACACAAGTGCCAACGGCATCAATATTAGGGTTATCTGAATATACTGCAATCTTAGTTCTGTTACCAGCATCCCTAGCTACACTATAGATCATTACTTCCCCTTCACTTACCTCAGGTATTTCAAGTTCAAAAAGTCTGGTAATAAATCCATAATACTTACGAGTTAATAATATCAAAGCTCCTTTATTATTTATGTCGACTTTACTTATATAAGCTTTAATATTAGAACCCATCTTAATTTTTTCACCAGGAATAATTTCTGATTTAGGAAGTAACCCTTGAGTTTTACCAAAATCAATAAAGTAATTCTTCTCATCTTCCATCTCAACAGTACCAGAGATTAATTCTCCTTCTTTATCCTCAAATTGAGCAGCAATATTATTACGTTCTGCCTCTCTAATCTTTTGTACAAGCACTTGTTTAGCAGTAGCAGCAGCCACTCTACCAAAGTCACTTGGAGTAACCTCTTCTTCAATAGTTTCACCTACATTAATACTAGGTTCTATCTTTCTTGCATCCTCTAAAGTAATATATAGTTTATCATTAAAAATAAATGGACGATACCTATCTTCCTCAGGTAAATCCTCTAACTCCTCATCATTAAGCTCATCTTCAGTTAACTCTTCTTCATCCTTAAATCCTTCATCTAATGATTCTTTATGTTCCTTATCTAATACAACAGTTTTAAAAGAAAACATTTTAATCTCACCAGTTTCACGATTAATCTCAACTCTAGAATTAGGAAGTTTATTTTGTTTTTTATAAGCACTATTTAATCCTAGTTCAATTGCATCATATAAATAATCTTTATCCATACCTGCTTCTTTAGAAAAAACTTCTATAGTCTTTCTTAACTCTTCACTGTTCATATTATTCACATCCTTTCTCTTTTGAACATACATCAAGTATATAATTATCACTTATAGGGTCTTCCCTATCTAATATTGGATTAATTAATTTAGATACACATATACAATCATCAATATCAATAATTCCATTCTTATCAATAACTACACGAAGAAAATTATTACCGTCTTCATATACATAAGATACAGAATCTAGTATATAATTATTACTCTCTATAACATCTTTAATTAATCCTTCAACAATTTTACAAATATCCATATTTCCTCCATACTACTTTAAAGAGTGGGAATTCCCACTCTTTTATGTATATAAAATTACGTGACAACTAGATTATATCACATAATAATTAAAATGTATACAAATTTTAGAAAAATTGCTATAATTGTTGTGGTGATGAAATGAAAAAGTATAAAGATATAATAATTGGTATATTAGTATTCTTAGGTTATTTACTATTATCAAAATATGCAGATAACATATTAATACTACTAGGATTTAATAAGTTATCTACACCTCTAAAACTAATAGTATCAATTATCTATGAATTATTTATCCTACTTACAGTTATATTTATTTATTTAAAAACAATAGTAAATAACTTTATAAACTACAAACAAAATATAAAATACTATATAAATAATTACTTAAAATATTGGTTCTTAAACATAGGACTAATGATGATAACAAATATTATTATTATAAATATAACTAATATAAATAGTTCAACTAATCAAGAATACATTACAAAACTACTAGGTAAATACCCAATATATACAATAGTTGCAACCATATTAATCGCACCATTAACAGAAGAATTAATATTTAGATTAAACATTAGAAAGATATTTAAAAATAATATAGTATTTATAATTACATCAGGATTATTATTCGGTGCCTTACATATGACAGTCGCAACCAGTATAAAAGAACTACTATTTATAATTCCATATAGTATACCTGGATTTATATTTGCCTATACCCTAACAAAATCAAAAAACATATTCGTTCCTATATCACTACACACGTTACATAATACAGTAATGATACTTTTACAAATTTTAATTACCATTCGGTAATTATTTTTTTCACGTATTAAAAAAAGTTTGAATTCAATCAAACTTTAAATACTAACTATCTAGCTTAGTTAAATCAGCTGTTTTTGAAATTTCTAGAACAGGACGAACCGCATTACTAAAATTCGTATTCTCAAAACTGTAAAGGCCACCACTGTCGTACACCTTCCAAACATACGAAGAATTAAAGTAAGTCATTGTCCAATAATTATAATTACTATTATATACCCAATCTGCTAATCCATCTGGTTTTGAATAAAACTGACATGGCCCACCGCATGAAATTGGAGTGTCACTATAGCCTAAGCTATGTATCTCATCAAATGTTATTAATCTTTCAGTTGCACTATCTCCTGATTTAACCGCACTTTCTGCCCACTTATCTACTACTTGTTTTACTATCGACATTGAATAATATACAGCTGGACCATATTGTACTGTTCCATATCCATTAGATTCTGTTATAGTAATACCAGTTAGATTTAAATTATCCATTTCTGTTTTAGTAAGTGGATTTTCTTTTAATAATTTTACTGTATCATTAGTAGTACCACTATCTTCTATTACATAGTATGTAACACCATTATATGAAATATGGTCTCCTATAGAGTATACTGTATATGATGGGGATTTATCAGTTCCATATGCATAATCTACAGTTCTACCTTTTACTGTACATCCTGTTAAATATACTGATGAATCATCATTTAATTGTGTAATTGAACATATTACTTCATCTCCTGAATATTCAATAGATAAGTCTCCTACACTTGTTGGGAATTTACCATTATCAAGTAAATATCCAGCGATTGCAAGTTCAATACTTCTTCCGTATGCATCAATACTTCTTTTGTCAGATGCAATTCTAGCCTTTCTAATTATGTTCATAACTAATGGAGTTACGATTAACGTAAGTATAGCCATAATTACTAATACTGCTATTAATTCTATAAGTGTGAATCCTTTCCTTCTTAACTTTGTCATATATAATCTCTCCTATCTAATAAGGTATCTCTCTTACTTACCTTATGACTACAGTATACTATATATATATATATATATATATCGCAAGCCTTTTTTTAAAATTAATCAATCTTTTAAAAAATTTTACATATGATTTACAATTTATATAAAAAGAAAAAGGTAACTAATACCCTAATCTAATAATTATCTTTTAATATCAATGATTTTAAATTCATAATCATATTTATGATATTTTTTATTTCACACTACATTCTTTTGAACCTATTGCAATTGCATATCTATAAATATTAGTAATACCTGATTCAACTAATTCTTGTTCATATTTCTTACTATTAATCTGTTCTAATGCTTTAAGTGCAATAGCATCTAATTCTTCATCTCCTACTTTAAGTTCTATTATCATACCTACACTATTATCAGTGGCTTTAATCATTAAATCAAATCTGCCTAATCCTGATTCTCTATTAGAACGCACTATAAATCTTTTATTATTTAAAAACATAGAGAATAATCCAAGTAAATATCCATGATAGAATGACTCACTAGAATCCATATATGATATATTAGGCAATATTCTATTTAAAGTTAACTGAATTAATTCTTTATCATTATTTAATATTCCCATACAGAACTGTCTAATTAATGATGTTTCTATCCTATAATCAATCTTTAGTATCTCTAATAAGACATTTCTAAACAATCCTCTAGTCTCACCATTTGGAAGTTTAGATGTCATATAAACATCACCAAAATCGTCTTTAAAGGTTTTATCTATTGTTAAATATCCACTAATAAATAATAGATTTAATATATTATCCAAAGATGTTAAATCATTATAATCTAAATATGTTACTTTTTCATTGTAGATAAACTCTACTGACTCTCCTGTTAATATTTTTTCAAATACTACTTTTATATCTTCACTACAATTTTTAATACAATTAATAATTAAACTATTTCCTGATGTATTTATCCAATATGGTTTTAACTCTTTATATTTTGCGTATTTAATTATACTCCAAGGATTATATATATCTACCCCGTTAAAGTTATAACCATCATACATATTTTTAACATCATCATTTAATTCTAAATCATAGTATTCAAGTAACTCTTTAGTTTCTTCCGTTGTAAAGCCAAATGCTTCATTATAAAGACTATCTACAATACCATATACTTCAACATTGTTTAAATCACTAAATAATGATTCTTTACTTACTCTAAGTACACCTGTCATTATGGCAAATTCTACATACTCATTTCCCTTTAAGGAAGATGAAAATACTTCTCTTATAAATGATACTATATCATCATAAAATCCTTCTAAATAACCTTGTTGGATTGGAACATCATATTCATCAATTAATATAATAACTTTTCTATTATAATAGCGATATAGCATACCACTTAATATAGTTACTGCCTTTTGATATTTACTAATATCTGCTGTTTCATATAAAAAACTATCATATAATTCTTTTTCACTATCATTTAATATTTCTTTTAAATATTCTTTTTTTGAATATAATTCCCTAATCATTTCTTTATAAGAATTATACATAATTTCATAATTATCTTGTTTTAAATTTTTAAAATCTAGTTTAATAACAGGGTTAGAAGATATTCGATTATAGTATGCACTTTTACTTATCTTTAAACCATCAAATAAACTCTTGTTAATATCTTTATATTCAATATTAAAGAAATTGTCTACCATTGATAAAAATAAACTTTTTCCAAATCTTCTAGGTCTAGGAAACAATGATACATAAGAATCTGTAGAAAGTATTTTTTCAATTATATCAGTCTTATCTACATAATATAAATTTCTTTCAATAACATCTCTAAAATTATCTCTACCTATTGGTAAATTTTTTAGCAAATAAACCATCTCCTTTACATACATTTTATCATATATCTTCATTAAATACTATAATATCTAAAAGAAAAAATTATGATACTATTTATCATAATCTTTTAAATCTTCTGTAAGTAATTCATGCAACATTTCTTCTTTAGTATTAAGATCAAAATCTTCAATACGATTTACACGACATTTTTCTGCTTTAATAATAGATTCTACTTTACTTACTGCATTTTTAACTTCATCATTAATAACAATATAATTATATTTACTAACCTCATTTATCTCACGATATGCTCTTTTAAATCTTTCAATAATCTGT
The DNA here is from genome assembly GCA_946408655.1 of uncultured Caryophanales bacterium. Classification (GTDB taxonomy): domain Bacteria; phylum Bacillota_I; class Bacilli_A; order RF39; family UBA660; genus RUG12438. The sequence continues at coordinate 8,507 of CAMJTE010000035.1, forward strand.
TCCTTTGTTTCAGTATTTCTTTTAATTAATCTTCTTTTTAACTCTCTCATACTAGGTGGCATAATGAAGATAAATATTCCCTCAGGCATAGTCTCATTTACTTTAGCAGCACCTTCTATTTCTATTTCAAGAATAACATCAATACCTTGTTCTAATTTTTTTTCTACTTGATCTTTAGGTGTTCCATAATAATTACCATTATAAACAACTGCATATTCAAGCATATCCCCATCATCTATTTTATCTAGAAACTCATCTTTAGTTACAAAATAATAATTAACTCCATTAATCTCTCCATCTCTAGGCTCTCTTGTTGTCATAGAAACGCTTAAAAATAACTCTGGATTATTTTTTAATAACTCTGCACATATAGTACCTTTACCACATCCAGATGGTCCTGATATAACAATTAAATTACCGCGAACTTTTTCTTTTACCATAATATCTCTCCTCGTATTGACCGTATTATAGCACACTCTAAATTTTTTTTCAAAAAGTATTGATATTTTATATTTTTAGTAGTATAATTCTATTTGTCGATGTCTTCTTAGCTCAGTTGGTAGAGCAACTGACTCTTAATCAGTGGGTCTAGGGTTCGAATCCCTAAGAGGACACCAGTTTGTTATTTAAAATATACTAATTACAGTATATTTTTTTTGATATTAAAAAAGGAATTAGTTAATAATCACTAATACCTTTTTATAATCTATGTTAATCTTAATATATCATTAAATGTTATATATAACATTAATGCCATTAGTAAAACAAAGAATACTGTATGAATTGTGTTTTCTACTTTAGGATTTACTTTACTACCTTTTATCTTTTCTATAATTAGAAATAAAATGTGTCCTCCATCAAAAGCTGGTATTGGAAGTAAGTTTATAAATCCAACATTAACACTTATTAATGCAAGTAATGATAATACTGATACAAAACCTGTTTTTGCGGCTGTACCAACAATTGAGAATATTCCAACAGGGCCTGATAATAGTTTTAAACTTATTTTACCAGTTATTAAATACCAAACTGTAAAGAACATTTGCTCCATAATACTAAAGAATTTAGTAAATGCATATTTTATTGATGAGAGCATGCTATGTTCATGTTTACCTTTGATTTCAAAGCCATAAGTATATCCTTTTAACTTATGTTTTTTTGTATATACTGCTTTTGGTTTTATTGTAACTGTATCATAAGTATTATCTTTATGTTTAACTTCCATTGTAAATTTATTATTACCTGCTACTGATAATTCTAAAGCAAGTTTATCGTAGTTATTAACAAATTTACCATTAACACTAACTATCTTATCTCCTACTTTTAATCCTTTTACATTAGATTTAGATATTTTTGTTGCATCTATTGTAACTCCATTAATTAAAGCAACTATAAATAATACTACAATAGCAAGTAAGAAGTTAAACATAACTCCTGCTACCATGGTTAAAAATCTTTGTAACCATGTTTTAGATTGTAACTGTCTATCTTCTGGAATTTCTTTATCTACTTCAATATCTTCTCCTGCCATTTGTACATATCCACCAATTGGTAATAATCTTATTGAATAATCAGTTTCATCATTCTTACGATTAAATTTAAATAATCTTGGTCCCATTCCTATTGAAAATTCATATACATATATTCCAGCTTTTTTAGCAAATAAGAAATGTCCAAATTCATGGATTGTAACTGTTACTCCTAGTATAAATATAAATGCTATAAGTGTAATTAAAAATCCCATTATACCCTCCTAAATTAAATTCATAAATAAACTGAATGCCAGCATTACAAATATAATGCTATCAAGTCTATCTAATACACCACCATGTCCTGGCATTATATTAGAGAAATCTTTTACTTTATAATATCTTTTAATTGCTGAGAAAAATAAATCTCCAAACTGTCCAATAATTGACAAGAATAGTGTAAATACAACAATTACTGGTAATGATGCATTAGTATTTATAACTGTAGTATAAAATACTGTTCCAGTAAATGTTGCAACTAACGCTCCACCAATAAATCCTTCCCAAGTTTTCTTTGGAGATACACTTTCTAGTAATTTGTGTCTACCTATAAGCATACCTGTAAATAAAGCAAATGTATCTGTTAATATTGTTATCATAAATAAATATATTATTACTCTTAGCCCAATACTACGATATAGGTTTGCAAGAACCATGGAACTAGATATCAATAATACTCCGCCTAGCATATAGCAACAGTCATTAATATTATATTTATTCTTATCATTATATAGAATAATTGGAAAGAATAATACGACTAATAAAGCAGTAATTATTCTAAAGTCAAAATTAATTATAAAATATTCATCAATATCAACACTAAAATAGAAAAGTGTTAAACAAATATAAGCAATTAATTTAATAATATTTGGAAATTCTTTTCGTTTTTCTCTTACATTAATAAATTCTCTTAATGCTTGAAGTGAAATTAGATAGAATGCTGCTTTAAATAATGAGCCACCAAAATAAAATACTGGTATACTTAATAAAATTGCTATTATCGCACTAATAATTCTTGTTTTCATAACTCTCCTTTTAATCTCTCTAGATAATATTATAATACATAATAAATTGTATTACAAGCAAAGAAAATATCATTTAATCAACAAATAAATCATCCATTAATTTCTTTACTTCTTCTTCTTTTTTCTCTCTTTCATCTTTATTAATATAGATATCAACTATATCTCCTTCTTTAGCTCCAGGTATTAGTTCTTTTGGAACATCTATTATATTTCCATCTTCTAACTCTAAAACAATATAATCCTCTTCTATTCTATCAACTGTAACTTGCATATATTACCTCAATTCATATTCGTACTCTTTATCATTTAATGTAAATTTATAATTTCCGCTCTTAGTATTAGCTGATACTTTCCATCTCCATGTAACATAACCTTCAGAATCTGATGTTTTACTAACTAACTCTTTAGCTTTACTAACACCAGATGCATAATATACTTTAATATCATACTTAGTATTAGGTTCTCCTTTAATCTTAATAACTGATTCCTTACCTTTACTTATATCAACATTAACTATTTCAATATCATCTTTAGTATCAACAGTATCATTAGTATCAACAACATTAACAAGTTTATTATTAATGGAAATATCATTACCATTAGTAGATATTACAATATCACCTAATTCATCTGTTCTAAGTACTTCCGCACCAATACTTTCCCACTTCTTAATAGTTGATTCGTATGGGTGCTTATATACATTACCTTTACCTACACTAATTATTGCATAGCTTGCATGTGTCTTTTTTACAAATGTATCACTAGATGAAGTATCTGATCCATGATGACCAATTTTTACTACATCACATTTAACATCATCAGTAATATTTTTTTCACTCTCAGCCTCAGCATCACCCATAAATAAGAAACATCTATTAATATATGTTATTTTAACTACTGCTGAATTATTATTAGAATCACTATATTCTTTAGTTGGCGCAATTAAATTAACTTTTAATTTATCGCTATCAATAATGATAACACCTGCTTTAGCAATATTTATCTTAAGACCTTTATCTTTTATTGTATTAAGTAAACTAATAAATGTTTTACTATTAGATTGTTTTTTAGGCATATATACTTTACCGATATCATACTTTTTAATTACACTAGCAAGGCCTCCTATATGATCTGTATGTGGATGAGTTCCTACTACATAATCTATCTTTTTAACACCTACTGAATCTATATAACTAATTACTTTCTTATCATAATTACGTTCTGCCGCATCTATTAACATTGTCTCATTATTTGGTAATTCAATTAATATTGAATCCCCTTGTCCTACATCAATATAATTTACCTTAAGTAAATCTCCTTCTAATTCACTATCATTTTTTACATCAATCTCTTTACTTACACTAGTAACTGAATTACTAGATACCTTCTTATCTATTTGTAATAATGATTTAAAATAAATCTCATTTCTAATTTTGTAATCTTTAGAATGACTATTATAAATAAATACAGAACTAATTATACCTATTAATACAAAAATAAAATTAATAAAAACTTTTTTCTTTATTCTAGATATATTTACTATATTAGGTATAAATAAACAAGTACCAAATACTACCAAGCACTTTCTATATATACTATAATCAATCCCACTACACTCAATGAAAGGTTTAGATGCTAAAGATATTATTAGTATACAAATAGATATAATAAAATAAAATACTTTCTTACTTTTACTACGTTTCATATAATCACTACCCTAATCATTATAACAGATTCAAAGTAATAATTCTATAAAATTAAAAAAGTATATTAATTTTTACTCTTAACATACTTTTTACTATTATTTAGTAATTCTTCATAATCACCCACTTCAGATATAACATTATAGCCATGCGTTTTCCTAAATTCTTTTCTTTCTTCTCTAGTCATATTTAACACTTCATCCGCAATATCCATATGAAGTATTCCATCTAAATGGTCCATCTCATGTGATAAGACTGTTGCTTCAAAGCCTTCATATACATCTTTATGTTTAACACCTTCCAAGTCTTGATACTCTAAATTGATTTTATATGGTCTTTTAACATGTCCAATATTATCAAGACATGATGCACATGCCTCCCAGTAATCTGTTAACCCTTCTTTTGAAATAATTACAGGATTTATCAATATTCTTTTTTCATTATATTCCTTATCATCTTCTGTTTCTAAATCATTATTCTTTCGATTTATTAAATCCAGATTAGAATTCTTAATATAAATAATTCTCTTAAGTATTCCTAATTGAACTGAGGCAAGAGCCAAGGTGATGTCACTTTCTTTAAAGTAAGCTTCTAATACTTTTATATCTCTTTCTAAATCATCATCAGGAAACACTACTTCCTTTGATTTAGTTCTTAAAAAAGTCTCATTATCCGCAATTGTAATTGTTTTCATTTTTGTCCTCCTTAAAATCTACTATCCACACAATTCTCTTTAATTGCTTTTTCACTTATTCTAAACTGAATATTCTTATTAATTGTTATTTCATAATACTTATCTTTATTAGGATACTTCTCACCATCTATAGTCCATGGTTTCTTAAGTTTATTATTAAACTTAATTTTTAATTTATTAGTTCTATATAACTCTACTCCACTTATTTTAGTAATATCTTGAATACCTAATTTAAATAAACTTTTTAGCATTGTACTTCTTTTTTCTATCGAACAGAATAATACCTCAAACGTATCATCATCAAGTTTTACATCTTTATAAAAGTTATTAATACCGGCAATTCTATTTGCATTCGATATTATGCCTAAAGAATACTTTCCTTTATGCTTTTCTCCATTTACTTCAAATTCTATATCATACATATATGAATCTTTAAAAAAGTCTTTTATAGCAGATGTTATATAAGCAAGATATCCATATTTAGCCTTATTTTGTCTTGGGGTTTCATAAGATAAAGATACAAACTTACCAAAACCAGATACATAGACAAATGGTTGATTATTAAGCATACATATATCAATTTGTTTATCACTACCTGTTAAGATAGATTCAATATTTTTTAATATATCTTTACCAATTCCAAATAAACTTCTAAGATCGTTAGTAGTACCAACTGGAATATGTGATAAAACTATTGGTTTATCTCTTTCTATATTACCTGATACTATTTCATTAAAAGTTCCATCTCCACCAACAGAAATAACTAAATCAGTATCAGTTAATTCTTTAACAATGTTTTTAGCATGACCACTATATTTAGTCGCTATATAATGATAATTATATCCATAATATTCAAATAGACTTTTACTTTTCTTTAAATTTTTATAGATATCTTTCTTTTTTCCACTATTAGGATTATGAATAATAAGTACATTCTTAATAATATCACCTTCAAATTCACTTAAATTATACAATAATTATTGTGTTTTATCAATTTACTAATAATAGTCTACAATAAAAACTGATTGCACTAGTTTTAAAAATAGTATGAACTAGATTAATCAGTTTTTATTTAACACACTTTTTTATTATTAAACATTCTCTATGTTCTGTTGGTCCTAAGGCATAATCTGATAAATTCATACTATAAAACCTTTTAATGCTTACTTTTCTATTATATTCAAATGGCTCATCATATATAAGTTCTACCATTCTATCTTCATCATAATATGTTTCGTCTAAATAATATGGATCAAATAAGTATATATAATTATTATCTATTTTTGTTACTAATGAATAATGACTTTTACCAAAAAGATATAAATGTATTATCATAATAGTACTATCATCTTTCATATACTCTTTTATAGTTTTAATATTTACTTCCTCTTTATTAAGAACATTTAACTCTAAATTATATTTTTTCTTATCTAAAATTTTCTTAGCAAAATCACATATAGTCTCTTGTTTTAGCAATATATTAGTTTCATCAATACTATGTTTATAAACGCTTTTAATAAGATTCTTATCAACCAATTCTCTATCAAACAAATAACTAATAGTATTTAAAAGTGTAGTCTTTCCACTATCAGTCTCAGTCATTTGAAATCCTAATGGAATCTTCATAAATCCTCCTCTTAAGTTAAAAAACTTAATGTTTTATATTATAATCTATTATGTACTATTACGCAAGCGTTTATTCAAAAAAGAAAAAAATATGGGTTACAGTTCAGTTGATCTGTAACTTTTTTTAATACAATTATATCATTATTTGCTAGTAAAAAAATAGTCTTTTTTTGCGTAATAAACTATGCTATCATTGATAGTGTCAAGGAGATAGTTTATGTATAAAAGTATACCTAATGATAAAGAACTAAAAAAAGAATTGGATAGAGTTCTAAAATTAAAATCTAAACTCGAAAAAGAAGTAGAAAAGAATAAAAAGTTAAGGGTAAACTCAAAAATAAAAGTCACAATTTAATATCTAAAATTTGACAAAAA
>CAMJTE010000036.1 GCA_946408655.1 uncultured Caryophanales bacterium
GTTATTACTCCATGGGCTAATTAAATTGTGACTTTTATTTTTGAAAAATCCCTAAAATAATTATAATTTGTTTAAATCATGTAATTCTGTATAACTTTTTTTAGGATAAAATAATTTTAAAACATCTGGTTATAATAAATTAAAAATTAACAGCAAATTTTTGCCGAATGTCCTCAAGTTAAGAAACAATTGTGGGGAGGACAATTTTGGACCGACGGTTATTTTGTGTCAACTGTGGGAAAAAACCAGAATGAAACAGTAATCAAAGCATATGTAAGAAACCAAGGTAAACAAGATGCGCAATATACACAATTACATATGAATATGTAAGGCATCGCAGGAAAAAGATACCCCGCTCTCGAAGAGAGTCGATTGTCCATTAGGACAATCGAGGTCTTGACCCGGGGAGTATTCATTTAAATCATAAGATTTAGTTGTGTTAAACATTCCACATGTTGCTAAAAAGTTTGTTTTAATTCCAAGCATATGTGCGATAGAGTCTTTTGTTACTACAAAATTAAAACTTTCACCACTAGCCAAATATAATCTTACTGATGTTTGGCCGATATGTTTGGTTTCATACCAAGTTATTAATTGTTTTATTTTATTCATTATTTCTTCAAATTTAGATGAATCACTAAATGCCATAATAAATTCCCCCTTTAAGCGTGTTTATATTATCAAAATTATTATGTGTTGTCAAATTGGTATAAGAATACTGTTTGAAAAAAAGGCTCGTGCCTTTAAAATTTTCTATATAATCCTACTAATTTTCCTAATATAGTAACATTATCTAAAATAATTGGTTTCATAGTATCATTTTCGGGTTGTAATCTAAAATGATTTTTTTCTTTATAAAACCTTTTTAATGTTGCTTCATTATAATTATTCATTGCAACTACAATATCACCATTTTTCGCGCTATTAGTTCTTTCAATAATAACAATGTCATTATCATATATACCTGCATTAATCATACTTTCACCATCAACAGTAAGTGCGAAAATATCTTTTCCTTTTGGAATGAATTCTGTAGGAATTTTAAAATAATTACTAGGATTTTCAATTGCTTCAATAGGATTTCCTGCGGTATCTTTACCAAGAAGAGGAATATTTGCAATTGTATCATCATTATTTAAGTATTCATTTTCAACAAGTAATTCAATAGTTCTATTCATATTACTTCTTTTTTTGATATAACCTTTTTTTACAAGATTATCAAAATGAACTTGAATAGTTGCTGGACTAGATAGTCCTAGAATATCCCCAATTTCCCTAACTGTAGGAGGGTATCCATTATCTGCAATATACTTTTTAATTACATCTAATACTTCATTTTGTCTTTCAGTTAAATTTTCCATTTCATCACCAACCAAATTAATTATATCAAACATACATACATCTGTCAAACGTTTGTTCAAAAAAAATTACATTTATTATTTGATTAAATGGTGGTATAATAAAAAATGTGAAAGGTAGGTACTTTTATTATGGATAGAGAGACAATTGCGAATATAAAAACTTTAAGTCTTGATATGATAAATCAAGCAGGTAGCGGACACCCAGGAATAGTTTTATCTGCTGCCCCAATTATATATGCTCTATATAAATATCATTTAAACATTAACCCAGTAAATCCAAATTGGTATAATAGAGATAGGTTTATAATGTCAACTGGACATGGATCTGCACTTCTTTATGCAACATTTTTTATGTGCGGTTATGATTTAAGTATTGATGACTTAAAAAACTTTAGGCGTATAAATTCCAAGACACCAGGTCATCCAGAATATGGAATAACCCCAGGAGTTGAATGTACAACAGGACCACTTGGAGAAGGAATTGCGACCGCAGTAGGTATTGCTTTAGGTGAAAAAATACTAAATGCAAATTCGAAACTGAACAATAAAAATACACTTATAGATTTTAATACCTATGTTTTAGTTGGTGATGGTGATTTAATGGAAGGGGTTAGCTATGAAGCATGCTCTCTTGCTGGAACACTAAAACTTGATAATTTAATAGTATTATATGATTCAAATAATATGACTCTAGATGGAATTACCAATAATACATTCAGGGAGAATATTAAAGATAGATTTGAAGCAATGGGGTTTGAAACTTTTAAAGTAAATGATGGTAATAGTATTAAGCAGTTAAACTTTGAAATTAGTAAAGCTAAAAGAAGTAAAAAACCAGCATTTATTGAAATTAAAACTCATTTGGGTTATGGTTCATTATTACAAGATAATAATAAGGTTCATGGAACGCCACTATCTAAAGAGGATTTAGAACAGTTAAAAAATAAATTATCAATGCCTAATGAATCTTTTTATGTCGATGAATCTATTAAAGAAGAATTTATTAGTTTTATCGCAACTAGAGTAGGAGATAAGTATAATAGTTCAATGAGTTTTTATAATAAAGAGATTAAACCTAATTTAGATACAACATATAAACATTTAAAATTTTTCTTTGAACCTAATCAAACCTATGATATTAGTAATCTTAATTGGAGTAAGCAAGATGATAAATCAATGCGTGATATAAATAAATATGTAATGAATAATATATCAAGCCTTGTAGAAGGATTTATTGGAGGTTCTTGTGATGTATCATCATCAACTAAAACATATCTTGATTATGGAAATGATATTACACCTAAAAATTTTAAAGCAAAAAATATTTGGTATGGTATAAGAGAAAATGCATCTGCATCTATTTCTAATGGTTTAGCTTTACTAGGATTTAGGCCTTTTACATCAACATTCTTATCATTTTCTGATTACTTAAAACCAGGTATAAGAATGTCTATTTTAATGAATTTACCGGTATTATATATATTTACGCATGATTCTGTTGCCATTGGAAAAGATGGACCTACGCATCAACCTATTGAACAGTTAACTGCATTAAGAGATATACCAAACTTAAAAGTATATCGTCCAGCGGATTTAAAAGAAATAATAGGCTCTTATCAATCAATATTATCTCATACTAATCCAAGTGCACTCATAATATCTAGATCAAATGAGATTAAATTAAATAATACTAGTGCGACTAATACGCAAAAAGGTGGATATGTAATAAAAGAAAATGAAAACTTTAAAGCAACTCTAGTTGCATCAGGCACTGAAGTTGCGACTGCCTTAAAAATTGCTTATGCTCTAGAAAAGAAGAAGATACTTGTTAGAGTAGTAAGTATGCCTAGTTTAGAAGTATTTTTAGTACAATCAAAAGACTATCAACAAAGCGTATTAAGGGATAAAAAGATAATAGTAATAGAAGCATCTACCGCAATACATTTTACAAAAATAACCGATTATAATAACATTATTAATATTGAAAAATTTGGTGCGAGCGGTAGTGAAGAAGATGTACTTGAGTATGTAGGATTTGATATAGCCAATATCTATAAAAAAGTTTATAACATAATTAGTAAATAAGATAAAAAGAAACATAATTCGACACTAGTATTTCATATAATCAAGGTGGTGATAATATGAAATACTATTTATTCGTAATAAAGAAAGAATTCTATAAGAAAAATGATCAGTACTTATACTCAATGTTAGAAAATTTAAAATACATGAAAAGAGAAAACTATAATTATGGCTTTGGTATCTATCATAATGTATGCTACTTCTTTAATGACTCTATAATAAAGAATTATTTAGAAAAAAAATATGATATGAAGTGTGTAGATAATATTTATACTATCGATGGTGATACTACACTTAAAATTACTAAAAGTTATGCATGTATTACAACGACTAGACATTTAAGAGAATTATTATGCATTTTTTATATTTATCATAAAGATATTTTTGTATGTAATTTTGAAACAAAAGAGTACTTTTGGTTAAAAGAAAAAATAACATACAATTATTCATAATGATTTGACAGAAACTATCTAATGTGTTATTATGTATACGATGAGGGAAATAATGTTATCCTCAAAGTATATTAAATATTCATTTACATATACTAAAAAAAGGAGATATACCTGACTTTGGGTGTTAGGCATTTTCTCTATTAAATAATTGGGGAAAACACCATCTCAAAGTTGAGTTGGTGTTTTCATTTAAGCTAGTTCTTTTTATACTAAGATAATCAATAAGATTACAGTTACAAATGCAACTAATAATTCCACTTGAATTATTCCATTCTATAATTTTTTGAATCATAGAAATCACCTCTTTAAGCATCATAGATGCCTAATAGAGTAAAACACCTAACTAATCTAGTATATCTCCTAATTAAATTATATATTTATAGTCTATATATGTCAATGAGTTTTAAAGGTATTATTCAAATAAAAGACAATCCAAGTATAAATAACATAAATTGTCTTTTTTAATTCTCTAATTATTTCCTTATATTTTCTAAACTCTAAATCATCTTCATTGATTTGTAAAACATAAAGAATCTTACCATATAATTTATTTAAATACTTTTTTTCACTACAATTAATATTACATTTTTCTAAATGAGATTTTATACCATATTTTTGAATAAAATATACTTCTTGTCTTATCTTTTTACGATATTTTATATTTACTTGCATTTTAGTATTTACTGTAATTCCAGTAACACTTTGATTAGAACTCTTTTTAACTACACATATCTTATCATTATTAAGTTTCAAGCTTAATTTATACAACATCTTTCTTACTTTACGAATTATTTCACTTGGATTAAAAATACCAGAAAAAGTCATATCATCAGAATATCTAGTGTAAGATATATTATTATCCTCGCACCATGAACCTATTTCTTCATCATAATTCTTCATTACTAAATTAGAAATATATGCAGATGTTGGAGAACCTTGAGTTAAATGATCATCATAAGTACACAAATAAGTTAATAACATTCCAACAGACTTAGGAAAGTATTCTAGCCCAAAACATGAATTATATATATCCATAAATTTAATATTTTCAAAGAAATCTTTAATATCTAACTTTAATATTATATCTTTATTAATATGAGGAAAAGCATTATCTTTTAATGATATTCCTTTGTGATAGCCTTTCGCATACTTAGATATAGATTTATTATTAAGGATATTAATTAGTATCTTTTTTTGAATATGTTTTAAAAGAGAATTAGGTTCATATATAGTTCTAGACTTACCATTTCTTTTCTTAATTTTATAAACTTTATAATTCTTCCATATATTATTACTAATAGAATATAAAGATTTAATATATTTCTCTTTATAGTTACATTTAAACAAATTAAGAGATAGTAAAAACTCATTACATTCTTTTGTACCAATGTACTTCCACATTTTTACTACCTCCTAACTAGCGCAGTACTAATGATATAGTAATATGGAAATGGACTAAAGCGTAAGCGACTACACGAAGTGTAGGCTGGTCCTTTGGAATACTACTATTAATCACTATAATTATAATAGTCCCTTAACGACTCGTTAAAGTAGAATAAATTCAATCATTACTGCACGCTAATTATATCATTTATAATGTATGAAGTAAAATTTTATGCAGACAAAAATATCATTAATTATTGTCAAAAGAATATATTTATAGTAAAATTAGTATACGAAAGGAATGATTAGATGTTATTAGATATATTACAAATATTAGGAGGATTAATTGTTGGTACGATTATTGGATTTCTAATTGCTAGAACTTATATGAAGAAATATATTAAGAAAAATCCTCCAATTAATGAAGGTATGATTAAGGCTATGATGATGCAGATGGGTAGAACTCCATCACAGAAGCAAGTTAATCAGATGATGAAATCTATGGAAAAATATATGTAAGGTGCACGGTTGTGTATCTTTTTTTTGAAGTTTTTTCATTTTTATGTGAAAAAAAGAAGGAAATTTAAAAGTTTTGTTGAATAATAATAGTAGAGGGATAAGATGACTATCTTATTTACTCTAGAAAGAAAGGATGGTGTATATGAAAAAGAAATTCTATAAAGGTCGAAGCGATATTATTTTTAAAGGGATATTTTTAAAAGATAGTAATCGTGATATGTTAAAAAGATTAATTGAGGAATCAATTAATAAGAAAGTAGAAATACTTGAAGTTAAGGCAAGTGAGTTGCCTAAAGGTAATGTTTATGAGAAGGGGAAAATATTAGATGTATTGGTAGCTTCTGATGAAGGAGAAATTAATATTGAGGTTAATTCATATTCTGATGAGGATTTACATAAACGTAATGCATCTTATATATTTGAAAGGTATTCATCATCAGTTCCAGTTGGTGGGAGTTATGCAGATATGAAGAATTTTATTCAGATAAATCTTACTTATGTGGATAAAGAGAAAGGGAAAGATTTAGAAATGATTTCTGAGTATCATTTAGAAGAGATTCATAGACATGAAGATTATATTAATAATTTGACTATTTATGAATATAATGTATCCAAAATTAAAGATGAGTGGTATAATGGGGATAGAACACATGGCATTATGGCACTACTAGATGCCGATGCTAATGAGTTTGAAACTATTGGTACAGGAGATGAGATGATGGATAGATTTAAAAAAGAAGTTAAGCATATGAATAGCCAATTAGGAGATGTTCAGTTTAGAGATCCAGATGAAGATGCAGAGATTATCTTTAACACGATTCTTGATAATAAAAAGAAAGAAGCAGCTAGGCAAGGAAGAGAAGAAGGATTGAAAGAAGGACGTGCGGAAGGACGTGCGGAAGGACGTGCGGAAGGTCTTGCTGAGGGTCTTGCTGAGGGACAAATTCAAACAAAAAATCATGTTGCTCGTAAAATGAAGCTTAAAGGTATTGATATTGATATGATTGCAGATATTACTGGTTTATCATTAGATGAAATTAATGATTTATAGGTACATTTAGTTGTATCTTTTTTCATATAATTAAATATGATAGGAATAATTACAAATAGTGGGGTAAGTAGTGAAGGTAATAATATATATTATGTTTATCAATCTTTTTTTAGATTAGATTATGATTATTTAATTATACCTTTAACTAATATAGATGATATTAAAAGTAAAATAGATAAATGTAGTGGGATTATTATGCAAGGTGGTGATGATTATCTAGATATCCATCTTGAAATAATTAAATATATACATGATATAGATAAGCCATTACTTGCAATCTGCATGAGTATGCAAGCAATGGGAGTGCTATTTAATGGAAAATTAAAATATATTACTAACCATAAAGATAAGAAAAAATATTCTCACTATGTGACTATTAAAGAAAATACACTTCTGTATAAAATATTAGGATGCAGTAAATTACTTGTTAATTCTTCTCATAAAGAATGTTTAGAATATACTGATCTTACAGTATCCGCTTATAGTAATTGTATAGAAGCGATAGAAGATAGCAGTAAAAGATTTTTTTTAGGATTACAGTGGCACCCTGAAAAAATGATTGAATATGATAAATTAGAAAGAAAGATATTTGATTATTTTTATCAGGTTACAAATAAGTAGGGTGGTATATGAATTTAGAAAAGTTAGTAAGTATTACTAAAGGTAAAATTATAAATAAATATAAGAAGGTATTAGTAGATAGTTTTAAAACTGATACTAGATTACTTAATAAAAATGATTGTTTTATTGCTTTAAAAGGCAGGAAGTATGATGGAAGTAAGTTTATAAATGATGATTTAAAGTGTAAGGTAGTTATTACTGAAGAAGATGTTAAACTAAAGAGTATTCCTGTTATAAAAGTAGATAATACTTACGATACATTATACTATTTAACTAGATATAAACTTACTAAATATAAAATACCTGTAATTGCAATTACAGGATCTAATGGTAAGACAACATTAAAAGAATTAATCTATAACATATTAAGTACTAAATATAATGTACTTAAAAATGAAGGTAATAAAAACAATATAATAGGAATATTTGAAACTATACAAAAGTTAGATAGCAAGCATGAAATTGCAGTAATAGAGTTAGGCATGAATCATAAAGGTGAGTTAGAAAAACTATCTAATATGATTGAGCCTACAACTGCGCTTATTACTAATATAGGAACATCTCATATTGGTAATTTAGGTAGTAGAAAGAATATCTTTAAAGCAAAGATGGAAATAACTAGTGGATTAACTGGAGAATTGATTGTAAATGGAGATAATAAGTATCTAAAAAAAGTAAAAGGATATAAATGTGGAATTAATTATAATAATGATTTAATTGCTTATAGTGTAAAAGTATTTGATAATTATTTAACCTTTAATATATGTATTAATAATGAATTTTTAGTTAAGTTTAATAAGCCCGCAATAGAATACATTCCAATGTTACTAGAAAGTATTAAAGTAGGACTAATCTATAACATAGATATTAAAGATATTATAAAAGTAATTGAAGAATATAAAACATATAGTAAAAGATTAAATGAGATTAAACTTGATAATTATACGGTTATAGATGATAGTTATAATGCTTCTTATGAATCTATGAAATGCGGATTAAATGTCTTAAGTAAAGTTAAAGGTAATAAGATAATTATATTAGGTGATATGTTAGAATTAGGTAAATATAGTAAGAAATATCATAAAAAAATTAATAAGGTATTAGATGATATAGATAATAAAATAGTGCTTACTGTAGGAGAGTATACTAAATATATTAATTCTATGCACTTTAATAGTAATAAAGATATCATTGATTATTTAGATAATCTTGATATAACTAATACTACAATATTTATTAAAGGTTCTAATAGTATGAAGTTAAATGAAATAGTTGATTATTTAATTTATAAATAATAGGAATATAAGTCATTATATATATGTTGTACTGTTCATATAGCGAATGTTACGTTTGAAGTGAAACATGCGTCATCCTTCATAATGAGTGGTGTATTTAAAATCAACTGTGTTGCTCAGATGATTATTTCTACAAACTGGATATTATTGACTAGTTTTTTCTTTTTTATGGGAGTAGTAATTAATTTGATTTTGTGGTAATATATTAACAGATAGGATAGTGATGATATGAATGTATTAACAGATAAAGAATTAAAATGTATTGATGCATATTTTAGAGCATGTAATTATCTTTCAGTAGGACAGTTATATTTGTTAGATAATCCCCTTTTAAAAAGGCCGCTTGAAATAAGTGATTTAAAGAAGAATGTTGTTGGGCATTGGGGTACTACTCCAGGACAAAACTTTATTTATACACATCTTAATAGAGTTATAAAAAAGTATGATTTGAATATGATTTATGTATCAGGTCCAGGTCATGGTGGACAGGCTATGGTGTCAAACACATATTTGGAAGGAACATACAGTGAGATTTATCCAGATATTACAGAAGATGAAGAAGGAATGAAAAAGTTATTTAAGCAATTTTCTTTCCCTGGTGGAATATCGTCACACGTTGCGCCAGAAACTCCAGGTTCTATTAATGAAGGTGGAGAGTTAGGCTATAGTATTGCGCATGCAACAGGTGCAATCTTAGACAATCCTAGTTTAATTGCAACAGTAGTTGTTGGTGATGGTGAGGCTGAAACTGCAACTCTCGCAACTAGTTGGCATTCCAATAAATTTATTAATCCTAAAACAGATGGTGCGATACTACCAATTTTACATTTAAATGGATATAAGATTGCTAATCCATCTTTACTTGCTCGTATTTCTGAAAGTGAGTTATTATCCTTATTTAAAGGATATGGTTGGAGTCCTATAATTGTTGAAGGAATAGATCCAATTTTGATGCATGATAAAATGGCTGAGGCATTAGATAATGTAATACTCCAGATTAAACAAATTCAAAAGTCTGCTCGAATTGATAATGAAACTAGAAGACCATTTTGGCCGATGATAATATTAAAAACACCTAAGGGATGGACAGGACCTAAAGAGTTTGATGGTAAAGTAGTTGAAGGTAGTTTTAGATCTCATCAAGTACCGATAACTATTGGTGATAACAAAGATAATATTAAATTATTAGAAAATTGGATGAAGAGTTATCATCCAGAAGAATTATTTGATGAGTTTGGTAAATTATTTGACTGGATAAAATCTTTTATACCAAGTGGAGATAAAAGAATGGGAGCTAATCCTAATGCAAACGGAGGTTTACTATTAAAAGAATTAATTACTCCTGATTTTAGAGATTATGCAGTTGATATATCTGGTAGAGGTAAGACACTCGCACAAGATATGATGGAGTTAGGTAAGTATATTAGGGATGTAATAAAACTAAATGAGAATAATAAAAATTTTAGAGTTTTTTCTCCAGATGAAGCATTATCTAATCGACTTAATTATATCTTTGATGAAACTAATCGACAGTTTGATGGTAAAATTATAGAAGGTGATGAGTACTTAAACAATTATGGTAGAGTAATTGATTCTATGCTTTCTGAAAATTTATGTGAAGGTTGGTTAGAAGGATATTTACTTACAGGACGTCATGGAGTATTTGCAAGTTATGAAGCTTTTGTTAGAATAGTTGATTCTATGGCTAGTCAACATGCTAAATGGTTAAAAGTTACATCAAAATTAAAATGGAGAAGAGATATTGCATCACTAAATTATATTTTAACATCACATTGTTGGCAACAAGATCATAATGGTTTTACTCATCAAGATCCAGGATTCTTAAATCATTTAATTACTAAAAAAGCAGATATTGTAAGAATGTATTTACCTCCAGATGCAAACTGTTTATTATCTTGTTTTGATCATTGTATAAAAAGTAAAAACTATATTAATGTTATAGTTGCGAGTAAACATCCTCGTTGTCAATGGTTAACAATGGATGAGGCAATAACTCATTGTACTAAAGGTATTAGTAAATGGGAGTGGGCAAGTAATGATGATGGTAATCCAGATATAGTATTAGCATCTGCAGGTGATGCCCCAACTTTAGAAATACTTGCTGCAACAACTATTTTAAGAGATAATTTTAAAAACTTAAAAATTAGAGTTGTAAACGTTGTAGATTTAATGCGATTACAACCAAGTGATAGACATCCACATGGATTAACTGATGATGAGTATGATGAAATTTTTACTAAAGATAAAACAATAATCTTTGCCTTCCATGGTTATCCAAGTTTAATCCATCAGTTAACTTATAAAAGAACAAATAGAAATATCCATGTTCATGGTTATATAGAAGAAGGTACAATAACCACACCATTTGATATGAAAGTACAGAATAAAATAGATAGATATCATTTAGTAATAGATGCATTAAAATATTTGGATTTAGATGAAAATAAAGAAAAACTTATTAATTGCTGTCTAGATAAATTAGAGTATCATAATAAATATATAAGAGAATATGGAATAGATATGCCAGATGTTAAAAATTGGCAATGGTAGATATAAAGAATCAACTTTTGTATTTAGTTGATTTTTTGTTATATTGTAAAAAGAAGAAAAATATATTATAATTAAACACGTGATGTTTATGGGAAAAATTAAGTATGAATTATTAAAAAAAGATGAGAAAACATATGCAAGATTAGGCAAATTATATACTAATTATGGAGTGTGTGATACTCCGATGTTTATGCCAGTTGGAACCCAGGCTACAGTAAAAACTTTATCACCAGAAGAGATTAAAGATATGAACTGTGGTGTCGTGCTTGCTAACACTTATCATTTGTGGTTAAGACCTGGAGAGGATATTGTAGAAAAAGCAGGAGGTCTTCATAAGTTTATGAATTATGATGGACCAATACTTACTGATAGTGGGGGATTTCAAGTATTCTCTTTAGCCAAAAATAAGAAAAAAGATATTATTGAAGAAGGAGTAAAATTTAAAAGTCACTTGGATGGAACTAATTTATTACTTACTCCAGAGAAATCTATCGAAATACAGAATAAACTTGATAGTGATATTGCGATGAGTTTTGATGAGTGTATTCCATATCCTGCAACTTATGAATACACGAAACAGAGTACAGAACGTACTCTTCGCTGGGCAGCTCGTGGTAAGAAAGTACACTCTAATCTTAATCAATCATTATTTGGAATAGTTCAAGGTGGAGAATACGAAGATTTGAGAAAAATGAGTGCAGAAGAAACTGTAAAGATGGACTTTGATGGATACTCTATTGGAGGAACAAGTGTTGGTGAGTCTAAAGATACTATGTATAAAATGATTGAATACGCCATAAAATATTTACCAGAGGACAAACCTAGGTATTTAATGGGAGTAGGAGATCCGATTGATTTATTAGAGGGAGTAATTAGAGGAGTAGATATGTTTGATTGTGTTCTTCCAACAAGACTTGCACGTCATGGCAATGTATTTACGCGTCTAGGTAAAATTAATATTAGAAATGCTAAGTATAAGGAAGATTTCACACCAATAGAAGATTGTGATTGTTACTGTTGTAAACATTATACAAAAGCATATATTAGACATTTAATAGTTGCAAATGAAACATTTGGGGCAAGACTACTTTCTATTCATAATATTAGATTCTTAGTAAGGTTAATGGAAGAGATTAGGGAAGCTATTAAAGATAATCGATTATTAGAGTATAAAGAGGAATTTATTAAAAAATATGAAAATAAATAAAGAATACTATCATTTAAATAATAAATATAATAAAAGAATTATTCTTTTATCTGATGTTCATTATTTTAGTAAAAAAATACTACCAGATTTGTATAATATACTTGATTCAATTAAGGAGTTAAAACCTGATTATATATGTTTTTCTGGAGATATTGTAGATGATAAAAACATTAAGGATCAAGATATGTTAATAAAATGGTTTAAAGATTTGTCAAAGTTAGCAAAAGTATTTATTGGGTTAGGTAATCATGACTTTTATTTTAATCATGAAACAGAGAAAACATATGATAAGAAATTATTTGGCGAATTAGATAGAATTAAAAATGTATATTTACTTGATAATAAAGTACATAGTACAAATGGAATTAATTTTATTGGAGTAACGCTTCCTAATGATTATTATGATACTGCTGAAGATAAAGATGATTTAATATACTTTATGAATAAAAAGTATCCTTATTTATCTAAGGGATATAATATAATGCTTATACATTCACCATATCAAGTAGCGAAAGATAGTGTATTAAAAGAAATAAAATGCCATAATGATATTGATTTAATATTATCAGGACACATGCATGGAGGATTAACATTTGATTTTTTAAAGAAAATATTAAAAGGAAGAGGATTCATTAATCCACAAAAAGGATTTTTTAAAAAATATTGTTATGGAAAATATAAGATAGATAAAACTAATATTATCATTTCATCAGGAGTAACTAAGTTGTCTAAAAGTCATAAATTTGGTGTATTTAGTTTTCTTTATAAAAGTGAAATTACAGTAATAGATATATAAAAAACTCTCAAAATGCATTGAGAGCTTTTTTTGTATAATAGTATAAGAATTGATTTAGATAAAATGATAATTAAATTACTTAAATTAAAAAAGCGTTAGTATTAGAGAATATAACAATCCAAAATCTATAGATGGTAGCATTATTAATGTAACAGTATTGATGTTTATCAAAAGCAATCTTAGATGTCTCATTAGGATATCGACTATCCAATATTGGTCTGTGGAGAATATTGATTCGGTAATGAAGAAAAAGCCTACCGTGAGGTAGGCAATAGTCAATAATTATTTTGACTTTTGTTATATTTTATATATACCACCAATAGATTTATTTATATCTGATGCATATTTTTCATCATAAATATATTTACCACCAGCAATTATAATAATATCATTTTTATTAAATATGTTAGCTTTTTTTAATTTGATTAAGCTATCTGAAATAATTAGTCTAGTTTTATCTTCATTTCCATTGTAAAGAATTGGAACCACACCCCAAAATAAACCTAATTGATTAAATTTGTTTTCTTTTTTAGTAATTGCATAAATACTTGTTCCAGGCCTAAAACTTGAAATTATAGAAGGTGTATCACAAGTGTTTGTATAGCATGCAATTGCTTTAGCATGTATATTCATTGCGGATAAACACATAGAATGATCAATTATAAATTCAAAATTGTCATTGCAAAATTCTCTGTTTTGAAATCTTTTCCAATACTTTAATGTTCCTTCAACCTTTCTTGCGATTCTATCCATTACTTTAATACATTCTAAAGGATTAATTCCATTTGCTGTTTCCCCTGATAACATAATCGCACCAGTTCCATCATATATTGCATTTGCAACATCACTAACCTCAGCTCTAGTAGGAGCAGGATTTGTAATCATAGAATCAAGCATTTGTGTTGCAGTTATAACTATTTTACCTTTAGCATATGTTTTTTTTATCATTTCTTTTTGTAATACTGGAACTTCTTCAAAATCAATTTCAACTCCTAAATCTCCTCTTGCAATCATGATTCCATCAGATACTTCTAAAATATTATCAAAGTTATCTATTCCTTCACGATTTTCAATTTTAGATATTATTTTAATATGATCACAATTATTTTGATTCAGTATTTTTCTGATTGCTAGAACATCTTCAACCTTTCTTATAAAAGATGCTGCAATATAATCAAATTCATGAGTAATACCATAAGTTATATCAGCAATATCTTTTTCTGTTAAACTAGGTAAATTTAATTTTAAACCTGGAACATTAACACTCTTATTATTAGAGATGAATCCGCCATTAATTACTTTACAAACTATATCTTTGTTATTAATATCAATAATTTCTAATCTTATTAATCCATCGTCAATAAGGATAATTCCTCCAATATTTACATCATTATATAATTCTTTATAAGAAATTGAAACACCATTATTATTACCAATTTTATCTTCATTATATAAGGTAAATATATCATCTGGTTTTACTTCAATTTTATATGATTCAAATCTACCAATTCTAATTTCAGGACCTTTAGTATCTAGTAAAAGAGATATAGGTAATCCTAATTCACGTCTTAGGTTTCTAATTAAACTAACTTTTTCATCTTGTTCATCTCCTCCACCATGTGAAAAATTGATACGAGCAACATTCATTCCAGCTAACATCATTTCTTTTAGTGTATCATAAGTATCACTGCTTGGGCCAATAGTACATATAATTTTTGTTTTTCTTGTATTTACATCCATAAAAAAACCTCCTCAAACATTCTAGCACACTTTATAATATTTTCCAAGTATAAATTTTTATGGAAAATATTATACAGGATAAAATCATCCGACTAGGAAAAATGAGGATATTGTTAAAATATTCTTTT
>CAMJTE010000037.1 GCA_946408655.1 uncultured Caryophanales bacterium
AAAAAGCCTACCGTGAGGTAGGCAGTAGTCAAAATTTATTTTGACTTTTTGTTCTGTCTAATTTGACAACTTTAAAATCTGGTGTTATTATTATGTTGTGTTGATAAAAGTTGGTGAATATGAATACAAAGAAGAAAATAAGTTTAATGTTAGTTCTTGCTGATGTACTAATAATTGTAATGGTTGTAGTTATTAAAAGTAATTCTACAGTTCAAGTAAAGGCAAAAGATACAGTTGCGGCCGCTAACGTGCTTGTTAATAGTAATGATGCTCTTGATACATACAAGGATTCTGAAATAGAAGAATATATGACAGAAAAAAAAGAAGAAGAGGAACGTATTAGAGTAGAAGAAGAAAAGAAAAAAGAAGAAGAAGCGGCACAAGCATTAGTATCACAGTCTAATCAGGTTGCAAATACTGTTGCTGTTGATGCTAATCAAAATAATAATATGCCTAATGCACCAATTCCTGATACATCATATTCCGATGTTGCATCATATGCTGTACAGTTTGTTGGTAATCCTTATGTATATGGTGGAACAAGTTTAACTGATGGTGCAGATTGTTCAGGATTTGTACAAAGCGTATATTCAAACTTTGGTGTATCACTTCCAAGGACTGCTTATGCTCAGTCAACAGTAGGTTATTCAGTTCCGGTAGATCAAATTCAAGCAGGAGATATAATATCTTACGGATATAATGGAAATGTATCACATTCGGCTCTTTATATAGGAGATAATACAATAGTTCATGCTTCAACTCCGGCATTAGGCATTAGAACAGATAGTATGTATATAATGCCTATCGTGAGTGTAAGAAGAGTTTCGGAATAGGCTTGCAGAATAAAAATAAAAAAGTAGTTGCAAAAGTCATATAATATGTTATAATATATATGGCTTTTTTAAATTACACATTTATTGATTTAATTATCGGTGCCTTATGGTGGTAATTAAAGTTGACGTAAATGGAGGCATAACAAAAAGGAGGAGATTTTATGGCAGTTGTATCTATGAACAACTTATTAGAAGCTGGTGTTCATTTTGGTCATCAAACTAAAAGATGGAATCCAAAGATGAAACCATATATCTATGGCTCTCGTGATGAAATTTATATTATCGATTTACAAAAAACTGCAAAAGCTATTGAAGAAGCATATAGTGCTTTAAAAGAAATAGCATCAAATGGTGGAAAGGTTATTTTTGTAGGAACAAGAAAACAAGCTCAAGATGCTGTTAGAGAAGAGGCTATGCGTTCAGAATCATACTACATTAATGAAAGATGGTTAGGTGGAACATTAACTAACTTCCGTACTATTCGTGCTAGAGTTAAAAGACTTGAAGACATTGAAAAGATGGAAAGTGATGGAACATTTGATTTACTTCCTAAAAAAGAAGTTATTGGTTTGAAAAAAGAATATGCAAAACTAGAAAAAATATTATGTGGAATTAGAAGTATGGAAAAGTTACCTCAAGCTATGGTAATTGTTGATCCTTCTAAAGAAGAAATTGCAATTCGTGAAGCTAGAAAACTTAATATTCCGGTATTTGGTATCGTTGATACTAATTGTGACCCAGATATGGTTGATTATGTAATTCCATCTAACGATGATGCAATTCGTGCAGTAAAGCTTATTATTGGTGTTCTAAATAACGCAGTAGTTGAGGCTAATGGTGGAAAGATTGTTGATTATTCTACTAGTAAGGCTGAAGATTCTAAAGATATTATGAAAAGAGCAGTTGAGTCTGTTAAGAAAAAAGAAGATAGACCAAAACAAAATAATTTTGATAAAAGATTTGATAGAAAGAGATTCGATAAGAAAAAATCATTTAAAAGAAGAGATAATAGAGTAAATAAAGATTCTAAAGAAGAAAAAGTTGAGAAGACTGAAAAGGTTGAAAAAACTGTAAAAGTTGAGAAAACTGAAGTTAAAGAAGCAAAAGTTACTAAAAAAGCCCCAGAGAAGGTTGTAGAAGATTTATCTGGTAAGACTGTTGCTGAATTAAGAGATTTAGCTAAGGCTAAAGATATTAAAGGTTATTCAACAATGAAAAAAGCTGAATTATTAGAAGCTTTAAAATAGACTTTGAGATGATTTTATAATCATCTTTAATTTTTAAAATTTAAGGAGGATAATATGATAAGTGCAAGTTTAGTTAAAGAATTAAGAGAAAAAACTGGTGCAGGTATGCTTGATTGTAAAAAGGCATTAGAAGCAAATAATGGTGATATTTCATCTTCAATCGATTGGTTAAGGGAAAAAGGTATTTCTAAAGCTGCTAAAAAAGCAGATAGAATTGCTGCTGAAGGTGTTGCAAGTATTCTTATTAAGGGTAATAAAGCAGCTATCGTTGAAGTTAACTCAGAAACTGATTTTGTTGCTAAGAATGAAGAATTTACATCTATGGTTAGTACTATATTAGAAACTATTATTGAAAGTGATGTTAAAACTGTAGAAGATGCTTTAAAATTAGATTGTGGAGAAGGCACTATTAATGATTTAATAGTTGCTAAAACTGCTAAAATTGGTGAAAAACTTTCTTTAAGAAGATTTGAAGTCGTTACTAAAAGTGATAGTGAATCATTTGGTGAATACATTCACATGGGTGGAAAAATTGCTGTTTTAATTACTGTTGATGGAGCTTCAAGTGAGGTTGCAAAGGATGTCGCAATGCATGCTGCTGCAATGAGACCTAAATATGTAAATAAAGAAAGTGTTCCTACTGATGAAGTAGAAAAAGAAAGAGAAATTCTAAAAGAACAAGCAATGAATGAAGGAAAACCAGAAGAGATCGCTACTAAAATGGTTGAAGGACGTATTCGTAAGTTCTATGAAGAGATTTGTCTTGAAGAACAAGCTTTTGTTAAAGACAGTGACAAAAAAGTTAGAGAGTATGTTAAAGCTAATGGTGGTACAATTAAATCTATGGTACGTTTTGAAGTAGGCGAAGGAATGGAAAAAAGAGAAGAAAACTTTGCTGAAGAAGTTGCTAAACAAATGAAATAACATGGAAATTCCATGTTTTTTTGTTGACATCAAAAATTCAAAATGCTAGAATAATTTTCAAAAAAGGAGATAAATTATGCTAGGATTAGATTATGGTGGATCTTTTGCTGATTTACCAAAAAAGAATTTGTATCAAAAGATATCATTGTATAAGCAAAATAAATTTCAAAAAGCTTTTAGTTTTACAAAAAGTGATATGATTAAAATAATGAAAAAAGCAGAGAAATGTTTGAAAAAGATTGATATGATTATTATGAGATCAGATATTGAAATGGAAAGGTATGAAAATACAACTGTTCCTGCCTTTCTTTGGCAAGAAGATTATATTGCAAACTTTTATTTCTTTATAGTTATGATAGGATATATTGATATGTGTGTAAACGAAGAAAAAAGAAATATTTCCTATAATTCACATTTTTTATGGGTTAATGATTCAGAAGAACATCA
Source organism: uncultured Caryophanales bacterium (assembly GCA_946408655.1). GTDB lineage: Bacteria > Bacillota_I > Bacilli_A > RF39 > UBA660 > RUG12438. Next base: position 3,452 of record CAMJTE010000037.1, read on the forward strand.
AAAAAAGATTGAAAAATCAAAAGAACGAATGAATACTATTTTATTAGATAGAGAAGATATAGTTAATGAATGTTTGCTTAATATTAGTAGTAAAGATAGTTTTTATGAGATGATAGAAAGAGTTTTAAAATGTAATCCATCATATTTATTATTTGCTGATTTATATAGAGGTTCTGAAGAAAATATGTATCAATTGTTTCTTCAGCAACACTTAATAAATGCCTATAATATTGGATATATAAGTGGTAATAATAACTATAGTGAGAAAATGAAAAAGTATAAAGAATTACTCGATGATTTAAATATGTATAAAAAATGTAATAGAAGTAATTTAAAAATAGCTAAAGTTAAGAATAAAAACAGAAATAAATAATTTTTTTACATGGAAATTCCATGTTTTTTTCATATTTGCTTGAAATGGGTTATTTAAATATGTTATATTTACCATGGAGGTACGATTATGAAGTTAGAATTAAATCCTAGGGGTTGTTATGTAAGGGATGGCAAGTTTGATCAATACGAGGCACTTAAGGATGTCGGTGTTAGGGCTGCGTTATGTTTTAAAGAAACAGTTAATAATGAGGCTATTTCGCCTAGCGATATTAGAACTAGTGAGAGTGATGCAATATTAATTAATAGGGGTCTTGGTACTATTTATAGTGATCATACTACTCCTTCGGAACATCAGAACATTACTTTAGAGTTAACTGGTATTCCTAAGATACTATGTATGATTCTAAATAATGAGAAGCAATATACTGCTGATGAGAGATCTTTAAGATATACTGAGGTAGAACCTAATGAATATATTACGGAAAGAGAAAAGTATTTATATGATAAATGGTTAGTTAAGTTAGAAAATACTATTTGGAATGAATATAAAGATTTTTATATGCATCAAAGTAAAGATAACGAAACTAGGGCTAGAAAGGCTGTTCATAAGATTGCGCAAGAAAATGCAAGATATATGATTAGTGTCTTTATGCCAACTAGTATATCTTATACTGTACCATGGATACAAATTAATAAAATTATGGTTTACATGAAGAGAATTATTGATAATCCACTAAATGAATTAGAAGAAATGCTTGTTCCATATTTAAAAGAGTTTATTAGTCTTTGTACTGATAAAAATGTTACTATTACTAAAAATAGTATATATGATGTTGTAAACAGTAATTGTGAAGTAAAAGAAAAAGTATATAAAACTCATCCTGAGATAGAATGTTATCAAGGAAGTAATGATTTTATATATAAGAATAATAAGAATGTTGATTTAAGTTTATTTGCTTATCGTAACAAGTTTAGTGCGATTAATAGTGAAAATGAGTATGGATATACAGTGTCTTATAATAACTTTGAATCTTGGGCATGTCTTGCACAAGAACATAGGCATCGTACAATTGATCTAGAAATGCTTATTCCAGATAATTTCTATAGTTATATACCACAAATATTTAACTGTAATTATGAACTTGTAACAGAGTGGATAAATGATATAAATTCAGTGCAAAATGTATATCCACAAGGGCAAATGGTTAAAGTTAATAGAATAGGATCACTTAAAAATATTATTAAATTTGTTGGACAAGAGAGGGCTTGTTCTCGAGCACAATTAGAAATAGAAAGATCTTATACTAGTCACATTATATCAACTATATATAATTCTTTAGAAGAAAGCGGAAATAAGGAATTAGTGAAAATTTTAAAATCTTATGTGCATAAACTAAGATGTCAATATCCTGATTATAATTGTCCATCTCCTTGTGGTAATGCAAGAATTAATAGAAAGATATAATTAAAATAATACCAATATCGGTATTATTTTCTTATGTAATAATTGCTTATTATATTAAATGATTTGATATAATGATTTAGTTTTTCTTTTATTATATTAATATTATCGTCAGATATTTCTAAAATAATAGTTATATCTTCATTAAATTGTTTACTTATAATATTTTCATTTTTTAAAATGTATTCTACTTCTTTAATTGTGTCATAATCTAGTTTTATTTCAACTTTATAACCTGGAATTAATTCAGTTATATTATCGTTAATTACTAGAGTCGCGCTATTAGAGTATGCTCTAGTAAGTCCTCCTGCACCTAACTTAATACCACCAAAATATCTTATAACTATTACAAGAACGTGATTCAAAGTATTCTTTTCTAATACATTATATATAGGAAGACCTGCAGTATTATTTGGCTCTCTATCATCAGAGTATTTTACATTGTTATCTATGATATATGCATAACACACGTGTGTTGCATCTTTATATTTATCCTTTATATTATTAATAATATTTTGTGCATCACTAACGCTATTTACAAAGTAGGATTGTGATATAAATTTAGATTTATTTATAATAATTGTTTTTTCTTTGTTATCTTTTATGGTATACATTAAATCACCAATAAAATTATAGTTTATTAAATACTTTTAGTCAATACAATTGACAAAGACAATATTTTATTATAAAATGTAGATAATAGAAGGTGATTATGTTGACACTTAAGAAAAAAAATAAAGTGACATTTATTATAGTTATATCCGTTATTGTACTATTGATAGCGTTTATGATATATGAACTTATTGCTAGAAATACTGGTATGAAAAGTTTGATGGGTAATTCTATTACAACAAGTTTTTATTATTGTGAGGATAATACTTATGCATTAAATAATGATAAGTGTGTTAAATATGAAACTGCTTCATCTAATATACTGGGAGATGTTAATTTAGATGGAAAAGTCGATAATAGTGATTTAGAACTACTTAATAATTATCTTGCTAAAACTGTTGATTTAACAGAAATTCAATTAACTGCTGCTGATGTAAATAGTGATGGAATACTTAGTGTAGGGGATGCAGAAAATATTAGGCTTTATGTAACTGGTCATAATAGTGGTAGTGAGTATTTATCTAAGATAGGTGTATCTATAATATGTCCTAAAGATTATACTAATAAAGATAATACCTGTATTAAAGAAACTATCGTTGATGCAAAATATGCTAGTTATAAAAGAGGAGATATTAACTTAGATGGTAAGATAGATAATACAGACTTAGATTTACTTAGTAAATATTTAAAAAAACAAGCAAATTTAAATACAGTTCAAATTAATGTTGCAGATTATAACAATAATGGGACTATTGATAATAATGATTTATATGAACTTGAAGAATATTTAAACACTGAGGTAAACAAAACTAAAACATTAGGCGATATTAACTTTGATAATGTAGTTGATTCTAACGATGTTATACTGCTTAATAAATATGTATTAAAGCAAATTAATTTGACTAAAGAACAACTTAATTATGCAGATATGAATGATGATGGAGTAGTGGATGATAAAGATGTTGATATTCTTGCCAAAACAATTTCAGATTATTATCAAGTTGGTGATATAAACTTAGATGGTAAGGTTAATGAACTTGATGTAACACTTTTACAAAATATGCTTAATGGAGTAGTAGCTGCAACTAAGGTTCAACTAAATTTATGCGATATAAATAAAGATGGTGCTATAGATAATAATGATGTTGTTGAACTTAGAAAAAAGGTTAGTAAAGACACTAAGTATAAAAAAGGAGATGTTAACTTAGATGGAGAGTTAACAAGTGCAGATGTTACTATTATAGAAAATTATGTTTTAAAGAAAACAGAACTTACAATTGATCAGTTAAATTATGCTGATTATAATGGAGATTCTACTGTTGATAATAAGGATGCTAATAGTTTAGCTAAAGCCATTGCATCTAAGTATAAAAAAGGTGATATTAACATGGATGGTAAAGTTAATATGATAGATGTTAATATTCTTAGTAAATACATATCAAGATTAATTGAATTAGATACAACACAGAAATTACTTGCTGATATAAATGGTGATGGTAAAATTAATGCAAGTGACTTAAAAAAGTAAGAAATTGATTCTTACTTTTCTTTTATTATTCTTCTAATTGCTGAATAAAGGTATGGCTTATATTCTTCTATTTTTAGAGGTTTATTATTAGTAATTGATGTAAATATAGTTGATGATGCAAGTTCTATTATCATAAATAGTGTTACATCTGGATTCTTAAGTTTAATATTATGTTCTTTTAATCCTTTTATAAATATTTCTTTAATACCAATTTTATTACTGTTAATAATTTCGTTTACATCAGAGTATATACCTAACGATAAATCTTTTTCAATAAAATTAATTAAAGTTTTATCATTAGATACTACGTTTATTATGTAATCAATTACAAATATTAGTTGATCCTCAAAATTGATAATAACGTTTTTATTTAAGTTATCTATAGCATCTTTAAATAGTTTTTGCGACTTTTTAATTATCAGTTTATTTTGTAAATCGTACTTATCTTTAAAATAAAGATAGAATGTACCTTTTGCGACATTTGCATCATCTACAATATCTTGAATAGATGTTGCATTAATCCCTTTTTCTGTAAATAATTTATATGCAGATTTTAATAATTTTTCTTTTTTTAAAGCCTTTTTTTCTTGAATTTTTGATATAATTATTCCTTTCATAAACTCACTTCCTGAAAAAAATTTTATAACAAAAGACAGTTTTAGTCAAATTATAAAATATTATAGTGTATTTAGTACTGTTGGAGTATTAAAGATTGTTATATAAACATTACATTAATTTTTTTTGAAAAACATTTAAAGTTCATTGCTTAAGATAAATAAATGTGATAAAATTAACTCAAGAATGTTGGTGATTAAATGGAGAAGTATGTACCTGATTTATATCAAAAAAATATATTTGAAATTAATTATAAAAATTTATCTAGTAGGGGTATTAAGTTTTTAATATTTGATCTTGATAATACTATTGCGCTTATTACTGATAGACATGCTAGTGAAGAGGCAATTAAATTGTTTGAAAAACTTAAAAAGAAATTTAAAATAATGATTGCTTCGAATAGTATTGGTGTTAGAGTTAAAGTTTTCGCAACTGAACTTGGAATAGATTATAGGAGTAATTGTCGTAAACCTAAGGCCAAAGAATTAGAACAATTTGTATTAAATTCAGGGTATAAATTATCAGAAATAGCTATTATAGGGGACTCTATGATGGATGATGTGGTATGTGGCAATAGAATTGGAATAACTACTATTTTAACTGATCAATTAGGAAAAAAGGAATTTATAACTGCATATTTAAAAAGAAGAAAAGAAAAAAAAGTACAAAAGAAGTTACGAGATAAAAACTTATTTACTAAAGGTAGATATTATGAATAAATGTGTAGGTTGTGGTGTTTTAACTACTAATAGTCTATGTGAAAGATGCTTTAGAATTAGAAACTATAATGAATACAAAAAAGTTGATATTAATAATAATTTTCTTAGTAACTTAGATAAAATAGGTATTAACGATTTAGTAGTACTTGTTGTAGATTTATTAAATATACCAAAAAATTTTGAAACTATTAAAAGCAAAATAAAAAATAATGTAATTCTTGTTTTGAATAAATTTGATTTAATGCCTACTAATAATATAGATAGATATAAATCTTATTTTGATAAATACAATATAAATATTATTGATATTTTGTGTGTGAGTAGTAAGAATAATTATAATATAGATGAACTATATGAATGTATTAAAAATAATGTTACTAATAAAGTATATTTTATAGGTTATACTAATTCTGGAAAAAGTAGTTTAATTAATAAAATAATTTATAATTATTCTAATATTAATACCAGTATTACAACTAGCTACTTAGCTAATACAACACTTGATTTAATAGAGATAAAATTAGATTCTTTTACTATTGTAGATACGCCAGGAATTATTACTAATAATAATCTTAATAATTTAGGTGATAATATTTTAAAGAAGTTATCTAAAAGCAAGAGAATTAAACCTATTAGTTATCAAGTAAAAGGTATGCAGTATATATTTATAGAAGATATTATAAAAATGAGCATTATTGATAATGATGTTGTTATTTATGTTCCAAGTAATATTAGTGTTAATCGATACTATAAAGATAAGCATTTTAATAACGTTAAAAGCATTAGCTATGATATAACCGATACTTGTGATATTGTAATACCTAATATTGGTTTTATTAAAGTTAAAAGTGGTAAAATAAATGTTGATTTAAATAATAATATGGATATATATGTAAGGGAACCACTTATATAGGAGGATTATGAAGATTAAAAAGGGAACAATAGTTTTAATTATTGTATGTGTAATTATTGTAATTATAGGTATAATATCTATGCCTAATATCTATAGGATGCTTAATACTAATGGAGTTAATATTAGTGAAAGTAATGCTGATAAAAAGGATAATAGTACTAAAGAAGAAATAACAATGGATAGTGAATTTGTAAAAACTTTAATATATCCAGTTATGCATAATGATGTTAGTATTATTGATAATTACTATAAAAATAACAGTGTTACTGTTGCTGATTTTTCTAATAATGATATTTTATACAATGCATTTTTAAATATTTATAGCGGATATATAACTAATGATGAAACTATTAGTTTTGATAGCAATTACTTAGTTTCTAGAATAGAAAATATATTTGGACCGAAAACAGGTTATAACTTGATAGATTTTACAGTTCCTAGTGGTTCATTTAGTGATTATATAGGAATATTTAAGTATGATACAGCTACTAAGAAATACTATTTTAACAGAATAGATTATAGTAATGGTACTATTTACTATGATGTAAAAAAAATGTATGATGCGAGTAGTCCAAATGAAAATACTATAAATACGTCATTTGATATTGCTTTTGTTAAGATAGAAAATGGTAAATATACACTTTATAGAGATTATAATTATACAGATGAGATAAGTAATGGTGACTATACTAATATGGAATCACTTGAAAATATGTTAGGAACATTAGATACTAAGAAATATCAATATGTATTTAGAAAAGATACGTGTAATTATGATTCTTATTGTTTTTATGAGGGGAAATGGATAAATGAATAGCTTAGAAGGGTATAATACAACGGGACATGAATATAGAATGTCACAAATTGATAGAAGTAATTCTAAAAGATTAAAATGGATGATGAATGAAACAAGAGACATAGTAAAAAAAAGAGATGAAATAAAAAAGGAGAACAATAAAACTATTCTTGGTGATAAAAATATCACTCCAACACTACATGGAAATTCTAATAGTTCTTCTAAACAGCCATCTTCAAATATTAGAAAGAATATGTTTAATCCAAGTTCTGTCAACAAATTTAATAATATTAAAAATAAGTTTTAATATTATTAATTATTCTGTTTGAAGGTTAGAGGTAAAGAATGAATAAATCAAAGAAAAATAAGATACTTTATATAATAGTATTAGGGTTAACTGTTTCAATTTCTGGTTTTCTCATATATCCATTACTTGATTTTATAATTTGTAAGTTTTTTACACATAGTGTTTTTACTTATACGGTTCAAGAATATATAATTAAGCCATTAGAATTTGGAATGATATTTAGCGTTATATATTGTTTACTATTTGAATTTAGAAAGAAATAGTGCATCAGTTAGATGCACTTTTTTTCTAGATATTTCCATTGACATTACGAATGTATGTATGTTATTATTTTATTGGTGATTACATGATTTATATGTGTATTGATTTAAAAAGTTTTTATGCATCAGTAGAATGTAGGGAAAGAAATCTAGATCCGTTGACTACTAATTTGGTTGTTGCAGATGCCTCTCGTACCGAGAAAACAATTTGTCTTGCAGCAACTCCTTCATTGAAGTCGTTTGGTATTCCAGGTAGAGCTAGATTATTTGAAGTAATTCAAAAGGTTAGAGAAATAAACTATGAAAGAAAAAAGAAAATTTACTATAAAAGATTTACTGGTAAGTCATGTAACATTGAAGAGCTTAAGAAAAATCCATATTTAGAATTAGATTTTATTACCGCGCCACCAAGAATGAAGTTATATATGAAATATAGTACCGATATTTACAATATATATTTAAATTTTATATCTAGTCGTGATATACTTGTTTATTCTATTGACGAAGTATTCTGCGATATTACACATTATCTTAAATATTATAAAATGAGTGCGATAGATTTAACTAGAATGATTATAAAAGAGGTATATAATAAAACTGGAATTACAGCTACTGCTGGTATTGGTACTAATATGTATTTAGCTAAAGTTGCGATGGATATTACTGCTAAACATATGAATCCTGATCGTACCGGTGCGAGAGTTGCATACTTAGATGAAACTATGTATAAAAAAGAGTTGTGGAATCATAGACCGCTTACTGACTTTTGGCGAGTAGGCAAAGGATATATTAAAAAGTTAGAAGATAATAATATGTATACCATGGGAGATATTGCTAGAATCTCTATTAACAATGAAGATTTATTGTTTAAATTATTTGGTGTTAATGCAGAGATTCTAATAGATCATGCTTGGGGAGTAGAACCATGTACTATGAAAGATGCTAAAGAGTATAAGCCAATTTCTAATAGTAAGAGCGTAGGTCAGGTATTACACTGTCCATATGATTATAAAAAGGCTAAAATTATAATTAGAGAAATGATAGAAGATTTAACTTTATATCTAGTATCTAAAAAACTTGTTACTGATCAAATGGTCTTAACAGTTGGATATGATATTACAGGTGTAGATGATAATTATAAAGGAGAGATTAAAATTGATTCCTATGGTAGAAGTATTCCAAAACATGCACATGGTACAGTTAATATTTCACATAAAACATCATCTACCAATATTATTACTAAAGAAGTATTAAAATTATATGATAAGATTATTAATAAAAATTTACTTATTAGAAGAGTTAATATTGCAGCTTGTAATTTAGTAGATGAAAAAAGTAATAAAGTAAAGAATATTAAACAGTTAGATTTATTTAGTAATGATGTTTTAAACATAGATGAAGAAATTAAACTAGAATCAAAGGAAAAAGATGTACAGAATACTATTATTAATATTAAAAATAAATATGGTAAGAATGCAATAGTAAAGGGATTAGATTTATTAGATGGCGCAACCACAATAGATAGAAATAATCAAGTAGGAGGACATAGAGCATGAATAATTATGATGATATTATAAATTTAGAAAGACCTAATTCTAGTCATCCACATATGCCTCTATATAAGCGTGCTGCGCAGTTTTCTCCTTTTGCTGCTTTAACTGGATATGATGATATGGTAATAGACGCCTCTAAGATTACTGATAGAAAGATAGATTCATATGATGAATTAGAAATGATGATTAGTGATAAACTAAATTATATTAACAATCATATTAAAGATAAAATAAAGGTTATAATTACTTATTTTAGTTATAAGGATTCAAAATATATAACTAAAGAAGGCATTGTTAAACGAATAGATATTATCTATAAAAACATTAAGTTAGAAGATAATACTATAATTGATATTAATGACATAATAGATATTGACTTTTAAATAGTTTTAATATATTATCTTAAGCGGAGGTAAGAGTTATGGTAGAATATAGAGATTTGTATGATGCAAATAAGTGCGTTACAGGTAAGACATTTATAAAAGGTGAACAAGTACCAAAGGGGTATTTTTATCTAATTGTAATTATTGTAATTAAGAATGGTCTTGATAAGTACTTGATTCAAAAAAGAGTAGAGAGAAAAGGTGGTAAGTGGGCACTTACGGGAGGTCACCCTAAAGCAGGAGAATCTAGCTTAGAAGGTATTAGAGAAGAAGTAAAAGAAGAGTTAGGAATAGATATTGAGAATGATAATCCTATCCTATTTAAAGAGATTACTCATAATGATCAATTCTTTGATTTATATTTTTTAGAAAAAGATATAGATATAAATGATATTTATATTCAAAAAGAAGAAGTTGATGGAGTTATGTGGGCAACTCGTGATGAAATTATTAAGATGCATGAAAAAGGTGAATTTCATGAAGGACACTATAATGCATTTTTAGATTATCTAAATTATAAGGAGAATAAATGAAAATATATATAGATTTTGATGGAGTAATATTAGATACTGATACAACTATTGATAATATTATAAAAAATAGTAATATTGATAAAAAAGAATATATTAGAACATGTGATTGGGAAGAGTTGTTAAAGAATACTGGTGTTATTAATGATTCAATTAAATATTTAAAAGAATCTAAATTAGATATAAATTTACTATCTAAAATAAGTACATTAGAAGAAGGAATAGCTAAAATAAGATATTTAAGAAGCAATAGTGTTGATATGAATATTCATTTAGTTCCAACTAAAGTATCTAAAAGTGATGTAGTTTCTCCTAAAGGTAATATTTTAATAGATGATAAAGTATATAATTTAGATGAGTGGAAAAGTAAAGGCGGTATACCTATATTTTTTAATAAGGATAATAATGATATTGATATATATGGAAAAGTAAATACAGAATATAAAAAGATTAGTGATTTAAGTTTATTATTAGAGAACACATATGAATAAAATGATAAAATAAATAAGAAGGCAAAAAGTAAATGAATGTAATTTTTTTGGATATAGATGGTGTATTAAATAGTGGTAATTATTTTGATTCATCAAAAGAAAGAAAACATAATTTTTACAAAGTTAATAAGTACGATAAAAATAATATAGAACAGTTGGCTGAATATATGATGATAGATATTAATATTAAAAATTTAGAAATATTAAAAAGTATAATTGATATAACTAATTCTAAAGTAGTAATAACATCTTCTTGGAAAAATTTGAAAGTGTTTAGAAATATTGTTAATCGTTTAATAAATTTAGGGATTCCAATTGTAGGCCAAACTGTAGATAAAGGTATAAATCGCGGAGAAGGTAGGGTTCATGCAAAAATAAATGTTACCATTTTATATGAATATAAAAATACGAAGCT
>CAMJTE010000038.1 GCA_946408655.1 uncultured Caryophanales bacterium
CATTTGTTTTAACTATTCCATATATTCTGTCTCTAGTAACTCCTGGTGTATCTTCAATAATAGAAACTTTCTTACCAACTAATTTATTAAATATTGTACTTTTACCTACATTAGGTCTTCCAACTAATGCAACAACTGGTCTTTTCATAAACATCACCATCGATATTATATATTATTTTCAAAAAAAAAGAAAGTTTCAATCTATTTAATATCATGAAGTGTCTTATTTACTACGTTTGAAATAAGCATAGATAACTTATCAATTACAAAATCAATCTCTTTTGGTGTAACCATTAAATTATAACCTATGGGATTTAATACTTCATTAATAAGTATTTTTACCTCGTCACTATTAAGTTTACCAATAAGGCCAAATAAATCTTCTTTATCTTTAGTATTTATAACAATATTCTTATTTAAATAATTAACATTATTAAAAGTTAATTTACTTTTAGGATTCTTACTATACTCCTTATTAAAAGCATAGTGTTTATACATGTAATTAATAGTATCAGATACTATCACTGATGCATCTACTACTGTTGGAACTCCGATTGCAAGAACAGGAATACTTATGGTATCTTTACTTATCTCTTTCCTAGAATTGCCTATCCCACTTCCTGGATGAATTCCTGTATCAGTCATTTGAATTGTTTTATTTACTCTATCTATTGATCCACTAGCTAAAGCATCTACTGCTACTATAAAATCAGGTTTTGTCTTTTTTACAATAGATTCAATAATATCACTAGTTTCAATACCAGTAGTTCCAGTTACTCCAGGAGTAATTAATGATACTACTCGGTACTTATCATCTAAGTCTCCTAAATCATAGATATGTTTGGTAACTATTATATCTTTACTCACTTTTGGTCCAAGACTATCAGGAGTAGATTTAGCATTACCAAGTCCTATAAACAAACATGTATCTTTCTTTTTTATATTCATTTTATCAAACATTCTTCTAAGTTCTAAAATGAATACTTCTTTTACCTTCTTGTAATTATCTGTATCTGTTATATCATCAAATTCAATAGTTACATAGTTTCCTGCTTTTTTAGCTAAACTATTTTCTTTATCAAGTTCAACATCAGTTACAGTTATTCCTTCAATATTCTTAATAACCTGTTTTACGCCATCTAAATTAGTATTATTTTCAATTATATCAATAGCAAGATCAGTATGAATATCAAATTCACTTAAATTTATTTCGTGTTTCATTGTATCACCAGTAATATTTTTAACATTTTTTCAATATTTATTTGATTTTTATAATGATTTTTGCTAAAATATGTTTATGTGTGATTCGGAGGTGAATATATGCCAAATTTAAAGAATGCTAAAAAGAAAGTATTAGTTATTAAGAAAAAAGAAGAAGAAAATAATAAATTCGCAGCTACTATGAAAAGTTCTGTTAAAAAAGTAGAACGTGCGGTTGTAGCTAAAGATAAAGAAAAAGCTAATGATGCATTAAAAGTTGCGATTAAATCTATTGATAAAGCAACTTCTAAAGGAGCAACTAAAAAGAATACTGCTGCAAGAGCAAAATCAAGATTAACTAAGAAAGTTAATTCAATGGAGTAATATACTTCATTTTTTTGTTCTTATCTGATATAATTAATTAGGTGATGCGATGAAAAAATTAATTGCGTATTTGATTATGCTTGTAATAATTATACTTACATTTATATATAGGGAAGAAATTACTAATTATGTAACTAATAATATTATTAAACAAGAAAAACAAGAAGAATTAAAATATAATGATTATGCTAAGAAACAAGATTATAAATATGTATCTATTGTAAATGATTTAAAGATTAAATCTAAAGACGAAATCAAAAACATTTTTTACACAGTCCTTGATAGTGGTATAGATAGCTATAGTATTTATTGTGATAGTGATTATAAAAATTGTACTAAAGATGTTGAAGAATTCTTTAACAACAAGGATAACCTATCAGAAATAAATAATTTTGTACATCCTTATAATTCATTTAAGAATATAAAGATAAGTGTAACTAATTATGGTAAAATTACTTTAGATATTACTCATATATATAATAAAGATGAAATAAGTGTTGTAAATGATCAGATAGATACATTTATTAAAGATAATATAAATGATTCTATGAATAATGAAGAAAAAATTAAAGCTTTTCATGATTATATAGTTAATAATACTAAATTTGATACAGAAATTGAAAATAGTAGCGATAGATTAAATTCAACTTCATATACTGCTTATGGACTTTTAATAAATCATAAAGCTATATGTGGAGGTTATACAGATACTATGGCTATCTATTTAGATAAAATAAATATCCCTAATTTAAGAATATCAACAAATGAACATGTTTGGAACTTAGTTTATTTAAATGATAAATGGCTAAATTTAGATGTTACATGGGATGATCCAGTTACTTCTAATGGAACAGATATGCTTATGTATGATTATTATTTAATTGATACTAATACTCTACTTTCTAAAGATACAACACAACATAATTTTAATAAAGAAATTTATTTAGAAGCAAATTAAAACACCTATTTGGTGTTTTCTTTTTTTTCAAAGCTATTTTGAACATTCATATTAAACATATTAATTAAATCATTTAAATCAGAAGTGTCTGCATTTAGACCATATGGTAAAATTTTAATTATTTCATCTTTTTTTATATATTTTTTTATACTATTTCTATTCTCTAATCCACTAAAATATGAAACATCATTATTACAAATAAAATTCTATATCGCACTTACTGCTTGATTATAACCATATTTTAGCAATGTATCTTGGTATGCTTTAAATAAAATATTGTATTTAGTAATCAAGAAAACATGCTCATCTTTATAATTTGGATTATGGAATATATTGGTTACTCTCATGTCATTTACAGGAATATAACCATATATATATTCTGGTAAAATTCTTACTTGATGATCATTATCCACATAAAATAATTGATTACTTTTCTTCATGTTCTTAGGAATTTTTAAGATAATACAACCATTAGAATTTTTATAACCTTTACATTGTTTAACGTTAACAGAAAGTTCAACAAAGTTATCATAAAAATTTACTGTTCTCTCAATATCATACCTACCTGCAATAAAACCTGTCCATTACTATATAATCCATTTAAAAATATATCATTTATAACATCATTATTAATAGGCGTATAGCCAGTTTTATGAACTCCAATAACATAATTATTATCAGAAAATATTTTTAAAAGTTCATTTTCGACATTCGCATCCATATATCCTTTTTTATTCTGTTCAGCTAAATTATCATTAACTAATTCAAGATATGATTTTTTATTACCATATTTATTCTTTTTTCCAAACACCTACTTATTCTCCATCTTTTTTATGTATCTCTTTTATCTTGTTCTCTATATCCATACCATATTCAATAGAATCATCATAAATGAATTCTAACTTAGGCATATGACGAATATCAATTCTATCAAATAACTTAGTCCTAATAAAACCACTTGCTTGATTTAATGCTTTTAATGTATCTTCTTTTTTACTATCATCAAGAACTGTAAAATATATTTTGGCATAACTTAAATCATTAGTTACTTTAGCAGCTGTAATAGTTACAAACTTGATATGTTGGTTTTTAACTTCAAATTCTAAAACTTTACTTATTTCTTCTACAAAGGCATGATTAATTCTATTTATTTTATTATTCATAGCATTACCTCTTTCTATAACTCTTTCTATATCTATTTCTATATTAATTATTTTCTTTTATTCTTCTTGAACCACGAATACTGTCAAATAAATCATCTTTATAAAACTTAAATGCCGTAACCCCTATTATAGCCATCGGGAATGATATAACTATACCCATGATGCCAAAGCACGCACTTCCTGCAAAGACGGAAAATATTACTATCAATGGATGAATGGAATTGGTTTTTCCATATACATTAGCATTTATTATATAACTATCTACCATAGATAAGACAGTAAATACAATCAATGTTTTAATAAATAATGATGGACTTATAACAAATGCAGTAACTGCCGCAACACAGTTATTCATAATACCTCCAAAATATGGAATTAAATTAGCAAATCCTGCAAGTAATCCTAATAATAATGCATCAGGATGTCCTATTAAAGAATAGACAAAACCATATTCAAATACTGATATTATCATGACAATAACTAAACCACTTAAATATTTTTTCATTTGATGATCTAAACTTGATACAAAATCATAAGTCTTCTTAGTTCTTTTCTTAAAGAATTTTCTTATTCCATCTCTAATTTTATCCATATCAATTAATAAGTAGACAAATGCAGCTGCTGCAATACATATTTTAGATAAAATTGATAAAGAGGAATTAACTAGATGAATTGTACCATTAGATACGTATTGTCCAACACTACCTAGAATATTTTTAAATACGTCATTTAAACTACTTTCTAATCCACTAAAATTAAGTTCTGAACCAATATCATAATTCGATAATCTATTTACAAATTGTAGAATACTATTAAATAAGCTTGATAACTGTCCTACTAATATTGTTGATACAACATAGATTAATGCAGAAATAATAAGTAAGAGTGATAATACTATTATTGTAACTCCCAATCCCTTGGGAATTTTTTTCTTTTGCATAAACTTAAGTATTGGGTGAAGAGCATATGCCAGCGCGAAAGCGAATAAGAAAGGTAGCATAATATCTACTATCTTATCAACTATCCCCATCCATAAATGTCCTGTTCTATATAGGAAGAAGATTGCAAGTATTACTAATGTTAAATTAACTAATTTATAGTTTATTCTCTTTTCCATTTAATCACCACTTTCTATAATTATTGTAACTGGGCCATCATTACTAATTGATACCATCATATCTGCACCAAATACTCCAGTTTCTACATTAACATACTCTCTTAATTTATCATTGAATATATCATATAATTTAGTTGCATCATTACCATTCATTGCTTTAATATAACTAGGTCTATTACCTTTTTTAGTATCGGCATATAAAGTAAACTGCGATATACTTAAGATACTTCCACCAACATCTTTTATAGATTTATTCATAACTCCATTATCATCATCAAATATTCGAAGATTAATTATTTTTTTTACAATGTAATCAATATCTTTTAAAGAATCCCCATCAGTAAAACCTACTAAAATAACTAATCCTTTATCTATTTTTCCAACAATTTTATTATTTATACTAACACTTGATTTTTTACTTCTTTGTGCTACTACTTTCATTTTATTATCCTTTCAACTCCAGTTACATCTTCAATAGTACTTAATGCATTCATATACTTATCAAGAGCTTCTTTATCTGGAACAGACACCTTTATTTCAAATGAATACTTACCATCCATTTTAATATTATTAATTCTTTTTAGTGTTAAACCATTACTCTGTGTAACAGATGCAATATCAAGTATTAAATCTTTCATACCATCCGTATAAACCATTATATTAGTAGAATATCTCTTATCAGTTATATCATTCCATCTAACAGATATTAATCTTTCTTTAACACTTGAAATATTTGGACAAATAGATCTATGAATATTAATACCAATACCTGTTTGAATATAACCTACTATATCATCACCTTTAACAGGAGTACAACACTTGGCTCTATTTACTTTAATATCATCAATACCTTCTACTATGATATCCCCTTTATGTTCAGAATCTACATTATCTTTAATAACTTTATTAAGAATAGTTTCTTCTTTTGTATCATCTTCACTATTTATCACATGATTTACTGATATTTTACCACTACCTATATTAATATATAAATCATTAATATTTGCAAGATGTAAATCATCTAATATTTTCTTTAGATTATCGCCACTTAAAATATCATTTACACTAATCTTTTTCTTTCTAAACTCTTTAGTAAGTATTTCTTCACCTTTTTTCAAGTATTCAGCCTTATCTATTTTATTAAAATATGATCTAATCTTATTTTTAGCCTGATTAGTATATGCAATTTCTAACCAGTTTTTAGAAGGGGTACTAGTTTTATTAGTATTAATCTTTATTACATCATTATCTTGTAAAACATAATCTAGTGGTACTATTTGTTCATTAACTATCGCACCAACCATAGAATCCCCTACCTTGCTGTGAACTCGATAAGCGAAATCTATTGGAGTTGAACCAGAGGGAAGTTCTATAACATCTCCTTTTGGTGTATATACATAGATAGTATCTTTTAAATCCTCCATCTTAGTATCTATCTCTTCACTATTTTCATCAATTTCCATAATAGATCTAAAGAATTGTAACTTTTCTTCCATACCTTTCATTAAGTTCTTACCTTGTTCTTTATAAGACCAATGTGAAGCAATACCACGTTCTGCAACTTCATCCATTTCATACGTACGAATTTGGATTTCAAAAAAGTTTCCATCAGGTCCAAACACTGTTGTATGAAGTGATTGATACATATTATTCTTAGGCATAGCTATATAATCTTTAAACCTTTTAGGTACAGGACGAAACTTAGAATGAACAAGTCCCATAGCTTGATAACAATCAGGAATTGTATCTACAAATACTCTTAAAGCAAGTAAATCATAGATATCACTAAATCTTTTACCTTTATCAAGTTTCTTGTAAATACTATAAATACTTTTAGCTCGACCTTTTATCTCATGTTTAATTCTATGTTCATTAAGCAATGTAGATACACTATCCATCATTTCTTCGACAAACTTATTGCGCTCATTTTTAGATTTATTAAGTCTTTCAACAATAGAAAAATATACATCAGGTTTTAAATAGCGAAGTGATAAATCTTCAAGTTCGCTCTTAATTTTATTAATACCAAGACGATGCGCAATTGGAGTAAGTATTTCTAATGTTTCTTTCGCATTTTCCTTCTTCTTTTCATCAGATAACATATAGATAGTACGCATATTATGAAGTCTATCAGCAAGTTTAATAAAGATAACTCTTACATCTTTTGTTAACCCTACTAATATTTTTCTATGATTAGCAATCGCAGTCTCATTAGTACCATTATAATTAAGTCTATTAATTTGAGTAACTCCAGAAACCAACATAGCTACATCATCGCCAAATTTTTCTTTAATATCCTCTTCTTTAATACCACCAATACTAATTGCATCATGTAACATTCCCGCAATAAGAGTATCAGAATCAGCATTCAGTGTTATTAAAATATGAACTACATTTAGTAAATGCTTAATATATGGATCACCTGTAAGTCTTTTTTGATTTTTGTGTAATTCCTCGGCATAGTCATAAGCACTTTTTAACTTATCGATTTCATCATTCGTTAAATAGTTAACCTCATTTATAATATCTTCAATTGTAATCTTTGGATTATCTTTATTCATGGCAACATCTCCTACCCAAATTATAACACATCCAAGAAAAAAAGAATAGATTAATTCTATTCTAATGGACAGGAAGATCCTTCATATATCCTTCTAATCGCACTACCTAGGCTTCTTCCTATATCAATAATAATATTGCCTGCCCTAGTTAATGCACTAATTAGCGTTGAAGATAATATTGAACCTCCTACAATTTTAAGCATTTCGTCATTATTTAGCTTTTTCATTCACGACACCCCAACGGTCTTAAAATCCCATCCAAAAATCCAGTTACAAAAGTAATTCCTGCAGCTATTGCAGCAATAACACCGAAACTAATACCACCACCAGTAATATTCTTCATTTCATTATCGTTTAATTTGTTCATGCTTTTATCCTTTCTTTAATTTTTTTAAGAAGTCCTTTAACATAGTAGATTTACCTTTAACAATAGAGACATTAAATACATTTTTACCTTCTTTAAAATCATTAATTGTAATATCTACATTAATATCATAAAACTTCTTTTTATCAGTAATATATGGTTCACTGATATCAATAACACTATAAGCATACTTTTTATGATTAAAGTATAAATATTTACTTTTTATTGGAAAATAATTATCATCAACAATTAACTTATATCCCTCACTTTTAATAAGTATATAGTCATAACTAGTTTTATAGGGCGTATTAATCATGAGTATAAAAGCAACTATAACTATTATCAGAAAATAGTAATAATTTGAAAGATTAATCTTTTCATTTACTATTCTGAAGTGTGAAGTTTGATAAGTTGATTTGTTCATCCTTAACTATTTCTCCTTCCTTAAGTTCAATTATATGATTAAACATATCACAATTATTAAGTCTATGGGAAATAAATATAATTGTTTTAAGAGGAAAGGCTAAAAAGATGTTCCTAAGTATTCTACGTTCCATCCTAATATCAACTTGATTTAGTGCCTCATCAATTATAAGTATATCAAAATTTCTCATCAAAGCTCTAGCTAAAATAATTCTTTGCCTTTCTCCACCTGATAAGTTAAATCCATTTTCTTCTATTAACATATTAAGTCCTAAAGAATCTTTTTTTACTATTGAATTAACCTCACATATTTCACATATTTTAAGTAATAAATTATTATCACCAGAATCTAATTTAATATTATTTAATACTGAATCATTAAACAATATCTCATTTTGATTAACATATAAAATATTTTTAGATAGTGCCTCTTTCTTATAATTAGTAATATCAATATCATTAATAGTAATAAGTCCCATGTTTAATTTATAGTATCCTTTTAACAGTTTAAACAAAGTAGATTTACCACTACCACTTTTACCAATAACTACTAATTTTTCACCATCTAATATAGTTAAATTAATATTCTTTAAAGGATATGTAATATCATCAAATGTATAAGACAAATTCTTATAAATAATAGTGCCTCCTCGGTACTTATCAATAAATCCTGAATCATTATCTTTAATGACAATATCATTAATTCTTTTAAGGGAACTTTTAATCTCATTATATTCTAAAATAAATTCTAAGATGCTATTGATTGATGAGAAGAAATAACTTAAAACTGTATTAAATGTTATAAGAAGACTTAATTTAATCTTATTATCATAAACTAGGAGTACTCCAACATAATCTATTATCATTAGACCAATATCATTAATAATACTACTGATAATTCTTCTTATAATTAGAATTCTTTGTATTAAAGATTGTTTATTTAATAGATCTATATGGCACCTACTAACCCTATCTATTACATAATCTTTAATATTTATTCCTTTTACAGTTTCAAAGCCATTAATAGAATCTAACATAGTACTAGTATCAAGAGACTTTAATCTTTTAAATCTAGTAACCTCAATAAAAGTAATTTTTCTAAATAATATAATTGATAAGATATTTAAAACAAGTATAATAAAGCTAATCATAAATAATTTTATATTAAGAGAAAAAAGTATTATTATACTAATCATAATTATCGGAATATCAATAAATAGATTAATAAGTATTTTACTAACTATATCTTTTAAATTAGTAAGATCATTAATTCTAGATATAATATCTCCTGTAGTATGATTCTTATAATGTTTATAAGGAAGAGAAATAATTTTAGCGAATATATCTTTTGTAAGAGATAAATCAATTCTTTTATTTAATACTATATATAACCTATTTTTAATAAAATCTAAAATTATTTTAATTATATTTATAGAAAAGAACATAAGAAACATAAAAAATAATACGTTTTTTAAAGAATTTAAGTTATCAACTAAACTACCAAAGAAAAATGAATTAACTATTGATAGTATAGTAATTATTAATGAGTATAATATAACTACCCTAACTATACTTATATTTTTTTTTATTATCCAAAAGAGATTATAGTATTTAGACTCATTAACAACAGGAATAGTTTTCTTAGGAATTGCAAGTACCAAAGCATCATTATAAATTATTTCAAATGATTTAAGTGGTAACTTTCTAATGCCAACAGCAGGATCACCAATAACAACATTTTTCGCACCTATTTCATAAAGAACGACAAAATGTTTAAATGAACCATCAATAATAATATTACAAATACAAGGTAGAACGAGTTTTCTTTTCATTAAATCTTTGTATGCACAACTAATACCTTCTGCTTCAAATCCGATTTCTCGCAAGGCATTTACCAAATGATATAAAGTTGTTCCATTTTTATTTGTCTTAGTCATTTCCAGAAGTTCATTTGTTCCAATGTATCCATGATAATATTTAATTATCATCGATAAACATGCTACTCCACATTCTTTTGACGCTTCCTGTTTTACAAAAGGATATTTTGCCACCTTTTCCCCCTCCTACTTATATCATTCAACAAAACTTTTAAATTTCCTTCTTTTTTTTGAAAAAAAATCAAGAAAATTAAAATTTCTTGATAAAAAAGATATAAAATGACTATTTTATACCTTTACACCGTTCATATCTACTACTTTTTTATCCAATATTGAATATAGATATGTATATACTTTTTTACCCGTAATAGATTCAATATATTTTTTGTATCCATCTAATTGCTTAATATAGGCTAAATCACTAGTATTCTTCAACTTATAATCTATAATGTTAATATAATCATCATACTCCATCATTAAATCAATAAATCCATGATATTCAACTAAATCTAAAGAATACTTAAATTCATATTCTTTATATATTTTACAGTTTAAATCTTGCATTAATTCACTATCTAGAAAACTCTTAATAAATTCAACATATTTAGAATCTATAATACTGTAATTAGGTTTTCTAAAATCTATCATTTCTAATATATAATGTATTTTAGTTCCTATTTCTAGATTCTTATTCTCACTCTTACTAATAACTTCTTTATTACTCTTAGAAAAGTGACTACTTTGAAGCTCATTATAAGTAATAGCAATCTCTTTATCTGCAATATCATCTATAACATCTTCAAGATAATTATTTATATCAGGATTAACTATATCTTTATAATTAACATCAATACTTACATCAACATTCTTAATACATGGTTCAATTACACTATAAATAGAATTTAATATATCTCTAAAAGACATGTATTTAAGTTTAACTAAATCATTAAATGGTTCTTCATTATAATCTAGATGAGTTACTATAATCATCTTTTCTCTAGCTCTCGTAAGGCCTACATAAAATAGTCTAATCTTCTCTGATATTTCTTCTTTAACATAGTTATCTCTAACTAATTCGCTAACAAATGTATTATTAATACTATCAGTAAATACAGGAAGTATCATGCCATATTTATCATAGTAAAATAATGTTTCCTTTAAATCACTAATATTAAACTTCTTATGCATACCTGTGTAGTAACAAACAGGAAACTCCAATCCTTTTGATTTATGAATATTCATAATCTTAACTGAATCTCCTGAATCTGTATTTAAAGAATACTTAATGTCAGTCTTATCAATATTATTTAAATAATTAATAAATTCATAAACACTATAACCTAATGAATCTAGATTACGCGCAATATCAGATAAATAATAAATACGAATAATAGTATCATTCATTGAACCTACTAATGTAGTCTTTAAATAAAATTCAAAGTCATCTACTACTCTATTTAGTAATTCTATATTATTAAGATTATCTAAATCATAACTAATATTCTGACACTTTTTAAATACTATACTATCAAATTTTTTCTTATCTTTAATAATACTAAATATTTCATTATCAGGAATGGAGAATAAATAACTTCTCGCAACACTAACAAAGTAATATCTAAATTCTCTATCAAAACATTTATTCTTAATCTTATTAATTAAATTTAATATATTTTTAATAAGTATAATATCAGTCCCATCTGATAATACTTCATCACGATACATAACAAGTGGTATATTTAAATACTCAAATATCTGTTTATACTTTAAAAACTCAGTATTTCTATCCATAATAATACATATATCACTATAAGTTATATCACGCATTTTAAAAGTCTTTTTATCCATTACTTGATACTTACTATTAATCTTATCTTGAATATCACGAGCAGTTATAAATATTTCTGCTTCTTCTTTTGTATATTCTTTATTCTCACTTTCTTCATAGTTTAATATAGTAAGATTATTTATCGGATCTATCTCATAAGCAGTATTACCAAATACCATCTGATGAGACTTAATATAATCCGCACCACCTATTTCTAGATTCATAACTTTATTAAATATATCATTAATAGAATCTAATACTTCTTTACGTGATCTGAAGTTCTTAAGTAAATCTATCTTAGTGCCACCATTATTATCCTGATAATTAATATACTTCTCTTTAAATATATTAGGATTAGCATTTCTAAAACGATATATAGATTGTTTAACATCTCCTACCATATATACATTATTATTACTAATTAGATTAATAAATGTTTCTTGTAAATCACTAGTATCTTGATACTCATCTACCATAATCTCATTATAATAGCTTTTTAATTCTTCTCTGATACTAGGATTATCCTTAACTATTTTAATCGCTAGCTTAGCTATATCAATAAATTCATAAGAATCATTCTTTTTCTTAAACTCATTAATTCTACTATCTAACTTATTAATAATAGTAATTATAATTTCTGCATAATCCTTAGTATCTAATAAATCATCTAGATTATAATTACATAATCTTTTAATCTCTTTAATTAAATCACTAATATTATTCTTATACTTCTTAGTAAGTTCATCTGCTTTAGTTAGTCTTGGTAACTTTATATCTATATTATTATTAATATCTCCATAACTCTTAGCCATTAATAATGGATTTAAAACATCTACAATCTTATCATAATAACTACCATCACAGTAACTCATTAGATAATCTAAATTATATTTAATTTCTTTAATTTTACTAAGTAACAACTCTAAGAATAAATCCTTTAAATAATTAATATTAGTATCGCTATAATAATTGTTAATATAATTATCTAAATACTCTTTTTTATCTATCTTTAAATCTAAACTATTACTAATCTTAATAATTGAATTAATTAAATCTTTATCATCCTTAAAACAATAATCATTTACTAACTTAGTAAATAAAGTATTACGATTACTATAATACTCATTAAAAATATCATTTACTATCTCCAACTTCTTAATATTAATAATAGAAGAATCAATAATACTTATATTACTACTAATATTAAGTAAATAACTATACTTCTTAACTATATATAAAGAATAAGAATCAAAAGTAGTAATAAAAGCAGCATCAATTAAATCAAGTTGTCTATCTAATTTATTACTAATTATCTTATCTCTAATTCTACCTTTCATCTCTTTAGCAGCTTCCTTAGTAAAAGTTAATATTAGCAATCTATCGATATCAACACCATCTTTTAATTTACGTATAACTCTTTCTGATAATACTGCTGTCTTACCACTACCTGCTCCCGCACTTACTATAATAGATGTATTATCCATATCTATGGCTTGTTGTTGATCTAAAGTAAACTTTGGCATGAAATTCCTCCTAAACAATGTAATCTAATTATACACTATATGACACAAAAAAAGTAGATAATTCTACTTAATTTGATTGTTGATTACCAATTGTCTTTTTAACAATATTATAATGGTTATTTATTGAAACATACTACAATCGCATAAATTGTTTTTATTTCTAGTTTATATAACGAATATTCATTATTTATTCATACTTCTTATCATTGTTCTTCCATATACATAATAATTGTCCTCCTCTCCAATTTAATTATAAGCACTGATTATTTACATATTTGATTTTTTTATAACTTAATCATAACTGTTATAAAAATCTTTCAATACCAGTAAAAAGCTCTACATATAGTTTAGCTTATCTATGTACTATATGTTTAAAAATTTTTTATTTGTTAAATTCCATTAATCCATGTCATAGTATAACGCTGACTTCATCTATTGTAAATGGAATTACTTTTACTAATATAACAGCATCGTTAATTTTTCTATTACATAATAAATCAAATTTCAAAGTGCAATTTTTGCACTTTGAAATTGCACTTTGAAATTATCATATATCAACTATTTAATAAGCTTATGGCTTTTACTTTAGCCTTTTCATCTAATCCATTTTCATCAAAACTAGTCTTAACTAATCTAGAAAGTATTTTAGCATTATAATCATCAAATATATCATCATCTATAACAATATAATTATCTATATTGTGTTCTTTTATGTAGTTTAATATACGGGTTCATGCAAAAATAAAAGTTACCAATTTGTAGTTTACTTCTAATTGTTGAAA
>CAMJTE010000039.1 GCA_946408655.1 uncultured Caryophanales bacterium
AAACTTTAACAAGTCGTGATATCATTAATTCTAAGATGCGTTCTATACTTGATGAGGCAACTGATTCTTGGGGAATTAAAGTAAATAGAGTTGAACTTAAAAATATTTTTCCTCCAAGAGAGATTCAGGAAGCTATGGAAAAACAGATGCGTGCAGAACGTGAGAGAAGAGAGTCTATTCTAAAAGCAGAAGGAGAAAAAAGAAGTAGTATATTGATTGCAGAAGGAGAAAAAGAAAGTGCGATATTACGTGCGGAAGCTGAAAAGCAATCACAAATTAAAAAGGCAGAAGGAGAAGCTGAAGCTATTTTAAAGATTAAACAAGCAGAAGCTCAAGGTATTGATTTAATTAAGAAAGCAGGAGCTGATGAGAAAGTAATTGCTTTAAAGAGTTTAGAAGCATTATCTAACATTGCGAATGGAAATTCTACTAAAATTATTGTTCCATCAGATCTCTCTAATATTGCAACGCTCGGTACTACTGTTAAAGAAATGCTAAAGAATGACAAATAATGAGTTATATTAAAAAAATATTAAAAGTTTTTATCTTTCCAGCAGTATTTATTGTTGGAGAGTTTTTTATAAATTATGTTTTTGTTGCAATCTTTAACAGTAGAAATTTAATAAAATATCGAGAGCTTTTTCCAGATTTAAATGATATAGAAATTATAAATACGTATGAGTATAAAACTGCTCTTACTAATTATCTTAATAATAGAGCTTTACTTATGGTTGTAGTAACGTTTATTATCTTTATAATTATATTTATTAGTATTATTAGAAAGATGAATATAAATAGTTTCAAAAGTAAGATAGAGAATAATAATTTAATAAAAATATTTGCCTTAGGCATGATGATCGCAATATTCTTTAATGCTTTTATTTATATGTTAAATGGTGTAGTTCATATTACTGATGGTTATAAGATAAGTAATCTTCCACTAATGGTTACTATAGTATCATCAGGAATAATTGGTCCAATACTAGAAGAATTATTATTTAGAGGGATAGTATACAATAAACTGCTTGAATTTAATAATCATAAAAAAGCATGTGTTATTACAAGTATTATGTTTTCTCTTATGCATTTTCCCAATATTATAACTATGATTTATACATTCTTCTTATCATTTATAATGATATATTTATATGATAAGTATAAAACATTAAAAGCACCTATTACATTTCATATAGGAATTAATACTACCATGAATATATTAATATATGCATTAGTCAAAGATAATATAGTAGTTAATGTATTATTACTACTTATAAGCATATTTGGCATTATATCAGTTATAAAATTAATTGGTTTCAATGAAAGTAAAAATGTAAAGTAAAATACGTCTTTTTTTGTAAAATAAAAAGTGCCTAAAATGTAAAATAAAGTTTACTTTTTTTGTAAAACGATGATATAATGATTCTGAAATGGAGTCTGAAGATATGAAATATATTCCAAGAATTATTGATAAAGAATTGGATGAACTTATGGAGATTATGGGAGGAGTGCTTATTGAAGGTTGTAAATGGTGTGGAAAATCTACAACAGGTTTGCATCGTGCAAAAAGTGTTATTGAATTTCAGAATCCTGATAAAAAACAGGAGTATGATGAAATACGAAATACTCACCCTTCATTATTTTTAAAAGGTGAAAAGCCAAGAATGTTTAATGAATGGCAAATGTATCCTATTATTTGGGATTCTATTAGGACAGATGTTGATCATTCAAGGAAAAAAGGGCAGTATATCCTAACAGGTTCGGCAAAACCAAGTGAAGGAGAGGTAATGCACACTGGAACTGGTAGAATATCTAGATTGTTAATGCGTCCGATGAGTCTGTTTGAATCGGGAGATTCTAATGGAGAAGTATCGTTTAGTGATATTATAGATGGTAAAGATATTTCTGGTGTTTCAAAGTTATCTTTAGAAAATTTAGCAAGTATAATTGTTCGTGGTGGTTGGCCTGCTGCAATAGAAGTAAAAAGTGATGCTAAATATAGATTTGCAAAAGAGTATGTTAAATCCTTAGTTCATGAAGATGTGAAAGTAGTTGATGGTGTTGAAAGAAATCCAGAAAAAATGCAAAATGTTTTAAGGAGCCTTGCAAGAAACATTTCAACGTAAGTATCTCACTCAACAATAGAAAATGACGTTAAAAATAATTTTGATAATGATATATCAAGACCAACAATTTACGATTACTTAAGTACATTAGAAAAAATATTTGTAATAGAGGATATGAATGTAACTAACTTGAATTTTAGAAGTAAATATGCACTTAGAACAAAGCCTAAAAAATATTTTGTGGATCCTTCTATCGCAACTGCAATACTAGAAATGAAACCTAATGACTTAATAAATGATTTAAATACTTTTGGATTTATGTTTGAATCACTTTGCATAAGAGATTTAAAAATTTATACACAAAGCTTTAATGGAGATATAACATTCTATCGCGACGAAAAAGAATTTGAGATAGATGCAATTCTTAGAACAAGTAGTGGAAAATGGGGAGCAATCGAAATAAAATTAGGTGCAGGATATGTTGATGAGGCAGCAAAAAATTTACTTAAATTTAAAGGAAAAGTAGATACAAATAAATGTGGGGAACCAACATTCTTAAT
Source organism: uncultured Caryophanales bacterium (assembly GCA_946408655.1). GTDB lineage: Bacteria > Bacillota_I > Bacilli_A > RF39 > UBA660 > RUG12438. The sequence goes on from CAMJTE010000039.1 coordinate 2,624, forward strand.
GTTACTTACTGGAACTAAATACTCATATAAAAGACCAGATGGTGTATATGTTGTATCTATTGGAAGTTTAAAAGATTAGAGCTTGTAATATATTTTTATGCTTATATGATAAAAATGGTAAACATTATTAAGTTTATCATTTTCTTTTTTTTAGTTAAAAAGCATTAATTACCTTAAATAGAAAAACTTATTATAACTATGATTTAGTAAGTTTATTTGGAGTAGTTATAATTATGAATATAACTAAAAAAGGTGAAGATAAATATCTAAGATATTAAGCTAAATTTATTGAATTAACCTTAAAAAAATTAATTGCAAATACTTAAAAATAATGATATAATCAATAAACGAAGAGGAAGTGTGAATATGAGTAAATTAAAGAGTGAATTAAATTCAAGAGAATTAACTGATCAAGAAATAATCAGAAGAGAAAAAGCAGAGAAAATTAGAAGTTTAGGAATTGATCCTTTTGGTGAAAAATTTGAAAGAACTGATTATGCTGCTGATATTAAAGAAAAATATAGTGATGTAGAACATGATGCATTTGAGTCTATGGAAGATACTGCTTGTATTGCAGGAAGAATTATGTTTATAAGAAAGATGGGTAAAGCATCATTTTTCTCAGTACAAGATAAAACAGGGAAAATGCAAGTTTATATTTCTATAAATGATATAGGAGAAGAAGCTTACAATTTATTTAAGACAGCAGATTTAGGAGATATAGTTGGAGTATACGGTAAAATTATGAAAACTAGAACTGGTGAGGTTACTATTAAATGTTTAAAATATACTCACTTAGTTAAAGCATTAAGGCCTCTTCCAGAAAAATTCCATGGATTAACTGATATTGAAGAAAGATATAGAAGACGATATGTAGATCTTATTATGAATGAAGAATCTAAGAAGGTTGCGTTTATGCGTCCTAAGATTATTAGATGTATTCAAAATTTCTTAGATAGCAAAGGATTTACAGAAGTTGAAACACCAATTCTAACTAATTTATTATCAGGAGCATCTGCTCGTCCATTTATTACACATCATAACACACAAGATATTGATATGTATTTACGTATTGCTTTAGAACTTAATTTAAAAAGATTACTAGTAGGTGGAATGGAAGAAGTATACGAAATAGGTAGAACATTTAGAAATGAAGGAATGGATCCACAGCACAATCCAGAATTTACAATGATGGAAGTATACCTAGCTTATTCGGACTTAGAAGGTATGATGAATCTTACAGAAGAGATGTATCAAAAGATTGCTAATGATGTTTGTGGAAAAACTAAATTTCATTATTTAGGACATGATATAGATTTGTCAGGAAAATGGAAAAGAATTAGTATGACTGATGCTATAAAAGAGATAACTGGAATTGATTTTAAATCAATTACTGATGTTAAAGAATGTATTCGTCTTGCAGAAGAACATGGAATTGAACTTGAAGAACATGAAAAACAATATGGTCATATTATTAATAAATTCTTTGAAAAATATGTAGAAGAAACATTAATAGAACCAACATTTTTATATGGACATCCAATTGAAATTAGCCCACTTACTAAAAAAGATCCAGAAGATCCTAGATTTACACAAAGATTCGAATTGTTTATCTCAGGACATGAATGTGCAAATGCATATACAGAGTTAAATGATCCGATAGATCAGTTAGAAAGATTTGAAGCTCAATTAAAAGAACGTGAAATGGGTAATGATGAGGCTAATGATATTGATTATGATTTTGTTGAAGCACTAGAATATGGTATGCCTCCAGCAGGTGGAATAGGTTATGGAATAGATAGATTAGTAATGTTATTTACAGAACAAGAATCTATAAGAGATGTGTTATTGTTCCCAACAATGAAGGAAAGAAAATAATATGGTTTTATATGTAACACGTCATGGTGCGACTTTAAAAAATGAATTAGGTTTAATACAAGGACAAACTGAATGTGATTTGTCTAATAAAGGTGTAGAAGATGCAAAAAAACTTGCAACTACTGTTAAAAATATTGATATTGATGTAGTTATATCGTCTCCTTTAAAAAGGGCTTATGATACTGCGCGTATTATAACTGAAGAAAGACTTCCGATTAATACTGATGATAGATTAATAGAACGTGATTGGGGGCTTTGTGAAGGTGCTCACATAGAAGAAGTAGATACTGTTAAGTGTTGGAATTTCTTTTTAAACATTGATAATAATGGTATTGAAAAAGTTCAAGATTTACTTGCTCGTATATCTGAATTTTTAGAAGATATTAAGGTTAAATATAAAGATAAAAATGTTTTAGTAGTTGCGCATAGTGCGGTACTTCGTGCGATTCACTACTGTCTTCATCCAATTCCAGAAGATGGAGATATGAGTAAATTAGAGATACCTAATTTAAGATTAATAGAGTATGAAATATAGGAGGATTGAAAATGAAAATATTAGCGGTTAATTGTGGTAGTTCATCATTAAAGTTTCAAATGTATGAAATGCCAGAAGAAAAAGTATTAATTTCAGGTAACTTTGAACGTATAGGAATTGAAAATAGTTTCTATAGTTATAAGTTAAATGGAGAAAAAATTAAGAAGGAAGCAGAACTTAAAAATCATGCTGAAGCAGTTAAGATTTTAGTACAAGAATTATTAGATAATAATATAGTAGAAAGTCTTGATGAGATTAAAGGTATAGGACATAGAGTAGTACAAGGCGCGGATAAGTTTGATAAGAGTGTACTTGTTACTGATGAAGTAATTAAAACAATAGATGAATTATCTAGTCTAGCTCCACTTCATAATCCTGCTGCTTTAGTAGGTATTAATGCCTTTATGTCTATTGTAAGTAATGCTAAACATGTAGTAGTATTTGATACTGCATTTCATCAGACTATGGCTCGTGAAACATATCTATATGCCTTACCATATGAATTATATGAAAAATATGGTGTTAGAAAATATGGTGCTCATGGAACAAGCCATAAATATATTACTAAGACTATGGAAAAATACTATGGTGAAAATAAAAAGTTAATAGTATGTCATATAGGTAGTGGATGTAGTATAACTGCAGTTAAAGATGGTAAAGTAGTTGATACATCTATGGGATTTACTCCAAATGCAGGTGTTATTATGGGAACACGTACTGGAGATATGGATGCATCTATTATTCCATATTTAATTAAAAAACTAGGATATAGTGCTGATGATATAGATAGATTAATTAATAAAGAAAGTGGATTTAAAGGAATTACTGGAGGTATATCAGATTCAAGAGATATTGAAGATGGTATAAAAGAAGGTAATGAAAAATGTATTCTAGCCCAAAAGATGTTTGTAAGAAGTGTAGTAAATTATATAGCAAAATACTATGTATTATTAAATGGTGCGGATGCTATATGTTTCACTGCTGGAATTGGAGAAAATTCACCTGAAACTAGAAAAGAGATTATGGATTCACTTTCATCACTTGGTGTAAAAGTAGATGATGAGGCAAATAATTCTCGTGGTAAATTTGTCAAAGTATCTTCTGATGATTCGAAAATAGAATGCTTTGTAGTTCCAACAGATGAAGAAGTAATGATATCACGCGATACATATGAATTAGTAAAATAAATAGCGATTGCTATTTTTTTCATGATGTTATTTATATAAAATGACAGATGATGCTTCTATTTAAATTAGTTATTTTGCTTATTAATAATGTTTATTTAGAGTGAGATTTAAATATATAACTAAGATAACAAATCTTTCAGCATACTGAAAGATTTTGTTGACAAAAGAAAAATCTTTCAGTATAATTATATTAAGAGGAATGATATTATGATTACAAGAGAACATTATATTAAAAATATTAGAGAATTTTATGAATCTGATTTAATTAAAATAATTACTGGGATTAGAAGATGTGGCAAATCTGTTATATTAAATCAAGTCATTACTGAAATAAAAAAGAGGAGTAACAATGTAATATATCTTAATTTTGAAGATAAGAAAACTATTAATAATATAAATGATGCAGATAAATTAATAGATTACGTAGAAAGTAATAAAAAAGATGGTAAGTGTTACGTATTTTTAGATGAAGTACAGGAAGTAACTAATTGGGCTTTAGCATGTAAAACACTTAGATTAAGAGATATATCTGTATTTATTACTGGTTCAAATTCTAAATTATTATCTAAGGAGTTTACTAAAGAACTAAGTGGTAGATATGTATCTTTTAGAATTAGACCATTTATTTATAAAGAAATTTTAGAATACTGTAACGAATTAAATCGTGAATGTTCTATAATTGATTATCTTATTTGGGGAGGATTTCCTAAAAGATTTGAATTTAATACAGAAGAGGCAAGAAATAGTTATTTAAGCGATTTAGAAGATACTATAGTTATTAATGATTTAATAAATAGATATAATATAAGAAAGCCAGAATTGTTTAAAAGCATTGTTAATTTTGTATTAAGATCTAATAGTAGAATTATATCATCAAAATCAATAACTGAATATATAAATAATAATTTTGAGACTTGTTCAATTAATACAATAATAAAATATTTAAGTTACTTAGAAGATGCATATATAATAGAAAAAATTAAACCATATTCTACAAAGACTAAATCAGAATTAAAGTATTATTTTAAAATATATAATGCAGATGTTGCTTTTAATTCATTAAGATGTATGGATAATCGTTATGATCTTACTCACAATTTAGAAAATATTATATATAATGAATTAATTTATAGAGGATATAATTTAAATGTATATTATATAAATAATAATGAAATAGATTTTATTGCAAATAAAGATGGGAAAAATTACTATATACAAGTTGCATATAGTGTAGAAGATGATAAAGCATATAATAGAGAATTTAGACCATTTTCAAAATTAGATAATACTTATAAAAAGATATTAATAACTAATGATGAAATCGATTATTCAACATCTACAGTAATACATATCAAATTAAAGGATTTCTTAAAAATAGATTCTTTAGATGAAATATAGAGAGTATAGTACTCTTTTTATTTTGCTTAAGAACAATAATACTTTATGTTTGCAAAAAATGTCTAAATAAAAAAGTTTTGCAAATACACTTGCAAAACTTTACAAAAACTTATTTTTATGTTATTATGTAATTGGTGATGAAATATGATAATAAGAGAAAATTATTTGAAGAAGATTATTGCAGCTAAAGATACTGAATTTATCAAGGTTGTAACAGGAGTTAGAAGAAGTGGAAAATCAACCCTTTTATTGATGTTTAAAGATTACTTACTTAATTGTGGAGTAAAAGAAGATAATATAATTCATATTAATTTTGAATCTGCGATGTATGATGCGATATATGATTATAAAGACTTGTATAAATACGTTAAGGATAAATTAAAAAAAGGTAGAACATATCTCTTGCTAGATGAGGTACAAAATGTTAGTTCTTGGGAAAAAGCGATAAATTCTTTTAATGTTGATTTTGATATTGATATATATATAATTGGTTCTAATGCTTATCTTTTATCTAGTGAATTATCAACACTATTATCTGGAAGATATATTGAAATAAAAATGTATCCATTATCGTTTAAAGAATATTTAATATTTAATAATTATGATAATAATAACTTAGATGATAAGTTTAAAGAATATTTGAAATATGGTGGCTTACCTGCATTATCTTTAATTAAAGATAATGATGAATTAGTATTATCTTATTTAAATGATATATATAATAGTATTGTTAAAAAGGATATAATAGATAGAAATAATTTAAAAGATACTGCTCTTTTAGAAAACATTATAAAGTTTTTAGTAACTAATATAGGTAGTCCAATATCTTCTACAAAAATAAGTGATTATTTAAATAGTAATAAGATAGTAGAAAAGTCTAATCATCAAACAATTGATAATTACTTAAATATGCTTGAAAAATCATTTATAATGTATAAAGCAGATAGAACTGATATAAAAAGTAAGGCTCTTTTAAAAACATTAGGAAAGTATTATATATCTGATACAGGAATAAGAAATATAATATTAGGATTTAGAAATATTGATGAGGGACATTTACTTGAAAATGTTGTTTATTTAGAATTATTAAGAAGAAGTTACAAAGTTAATATAGGTAAAACAAATGAATATGAAGTTGATTTTGTTGCTGAAAATCCAAATACTATAAAGTATTATCAGGTTACACAATCTTTACAGAATGATGAAGTAAGAACTAGAGAACTTAGAAGTTTAGAGAATATAAATGATAATTATGAAAAAATAATATTAACAATGGATAAGACAATTAATAATGATTATAATGGAATAAAAGTAATAAATATAATTGATTGGTTGTTGCTTGATGAATAAAATATAGTAATCATTTAGTAAAATAAAAAAGGAATTCAAACTAAATTTGAATTTTTTTGTATTATTTATATTTATAAACTTCTTTGGGCTTTTTGCATACAATATACTTGGTTGACAATAACTAATTGTTTTGTTAAAATTTATATCGATAAAGGAGTTGATTATGTATGTTTACTTTGCTTAAAAAGATGAATAGAAAACAGGGTATATTTATACTAATATGTGTTATTTTTATTACTTTGCAAGTCTATCTTGATTTAAAGTTACCTGATTATATGACTAGTATAACGATACTTGTACAGACTAAAGGTAGTTCTATGAGTGATGTACTTATAGAAGGATTAAAGATGATGTTATGTGCCTTTGGTAGTTTAATATCTGCTTTTATTACAGGATATTTTGCTGCTTATGTAGCGGCATCATTTGGTAAAAATTTAAGACGTGATATATTCACTAAAGTAGAATCATTTGGTATGGAAGAGATTAAGAAGTTTTCAACTAGTAGTTTAATTACTCGTACTACTAATGATGTTACGCAAGTACAAATGATAATAGCTATAGGACTTCAAATAATTGTAAAAGCACCTATTATGGCTACATGGGCAATTATTAAGATTGCTGGTAAAGGATTCGAATGGAGTCTTGCTACAATAATTACAGTATTAGTAATTCTATTATTAATATCTATAATAATAAAAATAGTATTACCTAGGGTTAAAAAAATCCAAACGCTTACTGATAATTTAAATAGAGTAACAAGAGAAAACTTAAAAGGTATTAGAGTAGTTAGAGCATATAATGCGGAGGAGTATCAAGAGCATAAATTTAAGAGTGTGAATGAAGAATTAACTAATACTCATATGTTCACACAGCGTATGATGAGTTTAATGATGCCTGTATTATCACTTTGTAGTAATGGACTTACTCTTGCTATCTATATAATAGGAGCATACTTAATAAATGGTGCGAACTTTATGGATAAAATAAATATATTTAGTAACATGGTAGTATTTACTTCATATGCTATGCAAGTAATAGTTGCATTTATGTTATTAGTTGTAATATTTGTTTTATATCCTAGAAGTGCAGTATCGGCAAAAAGAATACTAGAAGTATTAAAAAATAAATCAACTATTAATGATGGTACTAAGACTAACGGTAAGAAAGGTATGATAGGAACAGTAGAGTTTAAGAATGTATCATTTAAGTATCCAGATGCTGAAAGTTATATGTTAAAAGATGTTACGTTTACGGCAAATAAAGGAGAGACTGTTGCTTTCATTGGTTCTACTGGTTCTGGTAAATCAACTTTAATTAACTTAATACCAAGGTTTTATGATGCTACTAGCGGTGAAGTATTAGTAGATGGTGTTAATGTAAAAGATTATAAATTAGAAAACTTATATAATAAAATAGGTTATGTACCACAGAAAGCAGTAATGTTTACTGGAACAGTAAATAGTAATGTTTCTTATGGGAAAAGCATGAAAAAAATAACTAATAAGGAAATAAAAGAAGCAGTTAATATTGCGCAAGCAGAAGAGTTTGTGACACAGATGGATAATAAATATGATAGTAGTATTGCCCAAGGTGGAACAAATATATCTGGTGGGCAAAAACAAAGACTTGCGATTGCTAGAGCGATTGCTAGAAAACCAGAAATATATATATTTGATGATTCATTTAGTGCTTTAGATTATAAGACAGATGCTACTTTACGTAAAGAGTTAAAGAAACATACTAAAGATGCAACAACTTTAATAGTTGCGCAAAGAATAGGTACTGTTATATATGCAGATAAAATAGTAGTACTAGATGAAGGTAAAGTGGTAGGTATTGGTACGCATAAAGAATTACTTAAAAATTGTAGTGTATATAAAGAGATTGCTTTATCGCAATTAAGTGAGGAGGAACTATAATGGAAGATAGAAAAAAAACATCTAATGGCCATGGCCCTCACGCAATGGTTGCAGAAAAGCCAAAGAATTTTAGTGAATCTATGAAAAAATTATTTACTAAACTACAAGATTTTAAAAAAGGAATAATAGTTGCTTTAATACTTGCTTTATTATCATCTATTTTAACTATTATTGGACCTAATAGAATTAGTGATATGACTGATACTATTGGCTTAGGTCTTCATGGTTCTATCGATATGAATAAGATAAAATCTATTGCGATATTCTTAGGTATTATATTTGCCTTAAGTTCGATATTTAACTTTTTTCAAAGTTTTATTATGGCAACTATATCTAATAAATTTTCAAGAAATTTAAGAAAAGAAATATCAACTAAAATAAATAGATTACCACTTAAATATTTTGATTCTCATAGTTATGGAGATATATTATCTAGAGTTACTAATGATGTAGACTCAATTGGCATGACTATGAATCAGAGTATCGCAACTCTAGTTAGTGCCCTAACGCTCTTCCTAGGATGTATTATAATGATGTTTATTACAAACTGGATACTTGCTTTAACGGCAATACTATCAACAGTATTTGGTTTTATATTTATGTCTGTAATACTATCTAAATCACAGAAGTACTTTAAGATGCAACAAGAGTCGCTTGGTAGTATAGAAGGACATATTGAAGAGATTTATTCTGGACATAATGTAGTTAAAGTATATAATGGAGTAGAAGAATCAAATAAAAAATTTGATGAGATAAATGATAAATTATTTGAATCAGCAAGAAAGAGTCAGTTCTTATCAGGATTAATGCAGCCTATGATGTTATTCATTGGAAACTTTGGCTATGTTGCAGTATGTGTAGTAGGTGCACTACTTACTATGAATGGACATATTACCTTTGGAGTAATAGTAGCATTTATGATTTATGTTAGGTTATTCTCACAACCTTTATCACAAATAGCGCAAGCAATGACTAACTTACAGACATGTGCAGCAGCATCTGAAAGAGTATTTGAATTCTTACAAGAAGTAGAAATGACTAATGAAGATAATCTATCTAAGAAACTAGATCCTACTAAAGTAAAAGGAGATATAATATTTAACCATGTTAAGTTTGGCTATGATGAGAAAATAATTATTAATGATTTTAATGCTGATATCAAAGCTGGTAGTAAAATAGCTTTAGTAGGTCCTACTGGAGCAGGTAAGACTACTATGGTTAATTTACTTATGAAGTTCTATGATATTAAAGATGGAGATATTAAAATAGATGGAATATCTACTAAAAATTTAACTAGAGAAAATATTCATGATTTATTTATTATGGTATTACAAGATACCTGGGTATTTGAAGGAACTATTAAAGAAAATATAGTTTATAATAAACCTAATGTAGCTTTAGAAGATGTTAAAAATGCGTGCAAGGTAGTAGGACTTGACCACTACATAAAAACCCTTCCAGAAGGGTATAATACTGTAATTAAAGATAATGATTCACTATCTCAAGGAGAAAAACAATTATTAACAATAGCTAGAGGTATGATAAAAGATGCTCCATTCTTAATACTGGATGAAGCGACATCAAGCGTAGATACAAGAACAGAAGAATTAGTACAAAAAGCAATGGATAATTTAATGAAAGGTAGAACTTCATTTATCATAGCGCATAGGTTATCAACAATAAAAAATGCTGATTTAATACTAGTATTAAAAGACGGAAATATTATAGAACAAGGAAATCATAAACAATTAATGGATAAAAAAGGGTTCTATGCAGAACTTTATAATTCACAATTTCAAAAATAGGAACATGGTTTCTATTTTCTATTTTCTATTTGTTATGTATAAAATTTTAATGTATAAATTTTTAATTGAATTATGAGATAAAACATGATATCATTTATATAGATTGATAGGAGAGTGTGTATGAAGAAATTTAGTTTTATTTTATTATTATTTTTATTTATTCCTTTTGTTGTTAAGGGTGAGACTGTAGATATTAGTAATACTGACCTTAATAGTATTTCTTTTAATGATAACTGGGTTGTTGTAACTCGTGATAACTATAAGGAAGTATTATCTAATTATGGCTTTAGTGATACTGATATTACTAGTACTTATTCTAAATGGACTGTTAATAGTTATTATATGGATGCATTTACTAAGGATTTTAGTAAAGAAATATTTCTTATATATAAGAGTGAATCTAGTGATTTAGATAATATGAGTACTTTATCTGATAGTGATATTATGAAGCAAACAAGTACATTAAGAGAAAAATATAAGGCTTATAGTGCGAAAGAGGATATATTTAATGGAAATGGAATTAAATATTTAAAGATGACTTATAAAGATAGTAGTTTAAATATATATGTTATGGATTATATTACTATTGTTAATAATTATTTATATCAATTTAAAGTACAGAAGAAAAGCAATGAGTTTACTAATGATGAAATTAGTGAGATAGAAGGTATTATATCTTCTGCTAATTATGACGTAAATGTAGTTGATGAAAATACTGATTATGACCATGATACTGAAAATGTTACTATTGCCCCTAAGAATAATAAAAAAGATGATAGCGTACTTAATTCTACATTGATTGGTGCGATTGTTGGTGCGGTAGTAGGAGCGATTATTGGAATTATCATTAAATTTGGAAAGAAGAATAAAAATAATAATAATAGTTTATAAGATTTTAGAGGTTTTCTATAATCTTTTTTTTATAAAAAAAAGGAAATTTAAAAGTTTTGTTGAATAATAATAGTAGAGGGATAAGATAGTTTTATAATATTATTATACAGCGAAGATTAATTAATAATAGCTTAATAATTATTTTTGAACTTGAAGGAAAGGTAATGGTGCTTTATGATATGAACAGGATAAAATCATCCGACTAGGAAAAATCGACATAGTATAATTATTTGTGACA
>CAMJTE010000040.1 GCA_946408655.1 uncultured Caryophanales bacterium
AATACATATCCCTTTGTAATCTTCTGCATATAACCATCTCCAGTTGCATATACAGCGTATCATACATACATTCGTAATGTCAATAATTTTTGAATAGAAAGTACCAATTTTCTATTATACAAAAAAAGGATTTAAATCCTTTTGCAATAAGAAAGAAAGGTATTAGAACACATATTTATTATTGTAATAACCAATAATATAAATATGTCATTAATATAATATGTGTTTTCTTAATATATATACATTAATTTAAAGTTATAATTATTTATTTAACTCATCTAACATTTTTTTCTTTAATTAAGTCTATATCTGTAAAAAATAAATTTAATCCTTCTTGTTTTAATGCCATTAAGTATTTAAAATTAACTAATATTTCCTCTCTTAATGTATCAATTACTTTCAATGGTTTTCCGTTCACAATATGAGGATGATTAATATATTTTTCTAAAGCGGGAAATGCATTTTGCAACAATATAACCGATTTCTTATTTGCAATTTTACTAATTATAATAGATTTACAATCCCCATGCTTTTTTAGTTTCTTATCAACTATACTTTGATATTTAGAAACTTTACTGCTTAACGGTATAAACCCAAGTATATCCTTATCTTTTATAGTAAAATATGTTGTCTATTATGACCATTTTCATGGTTAATCATAAGACCTTTGTCATTAATCTTATCAAAGAATTCATCTTTTATATGATATATATAACCTGTTCGAACTTTCATATTATCAACTCCTTCAAACTCTTCTATCACAAAGTAAAAGAAAACTCTATCAAATAGATAAAGTTCTCTAACATTTTCGACCGTAATAATTTATTACTCGCACCATCCAAGAGCGTTTAACATTTAATTACTTGATTTCTTCAAGTGCAAATATAATATACCATATAATCCCGAAAATATCAAATAGTATACACTTATAATATATGCATATTCTTTAGAATAATACTAGCATTCTATATAATTTAAAATAAAAATTTCAATTTGGTGGAGTCGAGGAGAATTGCACTCCTGTCCGAATATATAAACATATAAACGTCTACAAGTTTAGTTAATTTATAATGTCAAATAAGTCACGAAAATTAACAAATTAACTTATTTCAAGCTTATAAATATTCATTATAGCATCTAAGCTATACTATAATATATCCTAAATAATCGAACCTTCTAATATCCCTTAGGAATGGATAATAGAAAGTGCATACCTATAATCTAAATTAGGCGAAAGCTAAACTATTTGTATTAAATAATTTAGCAAATGCATTTTTAATTCTGTTTCCAGTTATTTTTTTGTTGTACTTAACGAGTACCTTCGACTTGCAATCTATACTCATATATACCCGTCGAATCTAGACGACCCCGTGTGGAAATTATATCATATGACTCTCTAATAGTCAATATGGATGGTTTTAGTCATGATATCTCTATAACTAAATGATTTAACTCCAAACTCGCTATCTACTATAAATACATAATCATATAACTCTTTAATTACTGCTTTATAATCTTCATATTTATTTCTACCCAAATTATATTTAATTAATACCTCTTTTCCTATATTATTTCCTAATTTCTTCTTTATCTCATATATTGTCATCTTGGATATCCCCTATACATAGTACCTTTAGTAATAATACCACCTATTCCGTTAGAACCATACTTAGTATTTTCTATAATATCTTTTAGATCAATTTCTACGTTACTATCAGATAAACTCATACGTGATGCGATAATAGCAGGATCAAGCGCATGAATATTTATTCTTTTTGGACTAGATGCAAAGTTAGCTCCTGCTTTAATTAATTCTTCATAATCAGACTGACAAGCTCCTGCAATTATAATTAATTTTTGATGTGAACTTTCATACTTTCTTGCTTCTTTAACTGTATTTACAAAATTAATACTATTCTTATAAGCATGAATATCATTAATATTGCCTTTCTTTTTATAGTAAGCGTCATGTCCTGTAATAACTAATATATTAGGATTATACTTTTCTAATAACTCCATAATCTTTAAAGGCATGTTAGCTTCGTCAATAACTACACCCTGAGCCATAATATTAATATCTTTATAATACTTTAAACATCTATTTAAATACTCAGAATCCCCATCTAAATGAAGAATTTTACCTGGTAAATAAAAGTAATCATCACGTTCTAACCTACACTCCTTTATTCTATCTAAAAACTCCTTATTATCCTCTAAATCTCTTTCAATATCACATTTAACTAAATCTTCTTCTAAACTATCCGCATATAGTCTAACACTCACACCCTTTAGATAATACACACCATCATTAATACTAATTATCTTAAAAATAATATCATTATTATAAGAATTTCTTGTGACATACTCTCCTACTTTATACATACAATCACCTAATTAAATATATGTAAAAAGAAAAATAATAGAACAAATCTATTACTCTATATCTTTTTATATTATACATTGATTATATTACACTGTTCATCCAACAAGCATTATAATTCTTACAGATACTTTGAAATTCAGATGCCAACCTACTATAAGATTAAATGTATATTTTAATTACAAAAAATAAACGTATAAATTTAACATTTAAACTAAAACTAATACTGGTGATATAATGATTTATATAGGTATATTTATATCAAAGATATTAGAAAATACTTTATCTACTTTAAGAATAATTGTTGTATCTAATGGCAAGAAAAAGTTAGGAGCAATATTGCAAGGATTAGTCGCACTTATTTGGATATTTGTAACTGGTGTAGTTATTATAGATATTAATAAAGATATAGTTAAAATAGTATTTTTTGTAATAGGTTCTATTGTTGGCTCATACTTAGGTTCTTGCTTAGAAGAAAAGATTGCTTTAGGTACTAACTTAGTAATTATTAAATCAAGTAAGTTAGATGAATTAAAATATGTATTTAGAAATTATAATTTAATTATTAAAAATAATTATTTACTATTTATTTCACAAAGAAAGAATACTAAAGATATAGTTAATAAAGCAAATAGTATTGATAATAATTCTAAAATAATACTAGAGAAAATAAAGATAGTTAAATAGGTTATTTAACTACTAAAAAAAAGTATAATCATCTATAATAAATTAGGTGATTATATGCGACCATTTAGAGGAACATTTTGGTGGATACTAGCTTTTCTATTTGGATTTTTATTGTTCTATCAAATATTACTTACTTTAATTATATTTACAAGATTTAATATATTCTTAATATTATTATTTTTAATTCTATGTTTTTTCTCTTTATTTAGATGTCTCTGGTAATTTCTTATAATTAGTAATTAATTCACTACTTTTAAGTAGTTTATCTATTTCTTTTTCTATTCTATTACACATTTCATAATTATTAGTATTAAACTCTATTTTATTTGGCATACTTATTAAAATATAAAACAATAATAACTCTTCATCTTTTAATGGATACTCTTTTTCATACAATTTGAGTATATCAAAGAAATCAAACTCATTATAATTTCTAATATATAACTTATATAAATCAAATATAGGTATATCTATTTTAGATTTATCCCAGTTAGTTAAATAGTCTCTATTATTCTTTATGTAATTGTCTAAAGATAAATTATTATGTATTACAGAAACACGCATCTTGTGTGTTTTTTTAGATATTATTTCATACCACTTTTTTGTCATTTCACGACAGTAGTTTATACTATCAAATATTAAAGTAATATTTAATGCAAGTAAGTTCTCAGGTGGTGAGAAGAATACTTTAGATTCAATTATCGTAATTAAATCTGTATAGTATTCTTCTAAATATTCACAGTTATTTAGTAAATCTTCATATAGTTTTTTAAAGTCAGCTTCATCGACTTCTTTATAATATGTAGTCTTACTATGTAAGAGTGATACTAATTTAATTAAATCATTCATCTTCTGTTCTTTAGGCATATTAGTATCAGTCAAGTATTCTAATAACTCATAATCAGAATCTTTATCAAATATTTTGGGATAATAATTAAAATTTCTATTATCTAAATAATTTAATATCTCATCTTTATTCTTATTTCTTTTTACAATATATTTATCATCTATAATGACATTATTACCTAGTTTTCTATAAGTATGTGCTTTTATATTATTGCGTTTAAGTATATCTTTTATCTCTATCATGATCTTGGAATTATTATCTTATCACCTATTTTTAAATCACTAATATCATTATACTCTTTTAAAGACTCAACATCTATATCATATTTAGCAATTATGCTATCAACTGTATCTCCATCTCTTATAATATAAATTTGATATGTAATATATTCTTCAGTATCACTATCTGTATTAAATAATGTTTTTATTTTCTTATTTACTTCCTCTGCTTTATCTATTTTTTTATCAACAGCTTCTCTTTCTTCTTTTTTTATATCTCTTATCTCTTTTATCTCTTCTTTAATTTCATTTTTAGTTTCTAATGATTCAGTTATATTATCACTTTTCAAGTCAATATCCTCCATATCTATACATCTATTATCTTCATTAATAATTTCAGTATTATCAACATCAATACTATCTTCTAATACTTCAACTTTATTATCTATTTCTATGATTTCTTTTTCACTTAGTTTATCAACACTAATATCAATTGATATAGATAGTTTTCTATCGTTTACAATTTCATAATAAAAATCATCTATATCGCATACAGCTTTATCTGTTAAATACCTATCTTCAATAGATAAAGCAATAGGTAATTCTAAATTAAATGGTAATACTGTTTTACTCGCATCTGATACTTTATACTCACCAGTAATTAAGAAATTACCCTTAACTAAATAATCATTAAGTGTAAGTTGGTGTTCCAAAGAGATACTAGTAATCTCACTTATATTATCTTTAAATACTACTTCTTTTTTAAACGGTATAATTATTTTCATAAACATCTCCTCTAGTAAAGTTTATGAATAATAATATTTATTATGAAAAAAGTTTGAATTATTCAATCAAACTTTACATAATTAGGAAATCTTGATAAGGCTTATAAGCAATCTTCTATCCTTATCTGACTTTTTACAAGTAATTAGATTTAAATCTCCATTTATATATACACGATTTTTATCAACCTCTTTAATACTATCTACTTTATATTCAGTCTCCCCATCTATATATAAATATACATTATCACCTAACTCTAACTTATCTAGATTATCAAAGTAACATACTTTACAATTACCACTATGTCCTGCAATTAGTCTATCTGTTACAAAAACTAATCCTTCATCTACATTAGATACAATACCTGTTTTAAGATGAATACTAGGTATTTCTAATACACCATTTAACTTTTTAGTATCTTCGGTATCAATTTTATTAATATAGTTATATACTACATCATATTTATTTGCATATACATAATCATCATATACTGATTTAGATAACAGAGTAATCGAGATAATAATACTAATAAGAATAAATACGATCAATATTTTTCCTATATGCATAAACACCTAAGTTAAATAAGAATAATATTAATAATACACTTATCGCACCAAAATAATCTATTTCATCTTTATAAGTATCAGGTACATCAATTGGTATTTCATCATCATAAAGACTAATCTCTTCATCAATAGTATTAGTAACTTCAATATTATAATCATCAGCCTTAGTATATCCTTCAAGTCCATCTACTTGATGAATACAATACTTCCCATAATCTAAATTAAACTCAATATTACCATTCTTATCAGTAATATAAGTACCTACTAGATTATCATTTTCATCATAAACTTCAAATGTAACCCCCTCTTCATAAGAGTATATCTTTGTATCTTTATTACCGAATAATTTATGAATTATTACTTTCTTAGATATGATATCATCAGTAACATCCATAACAATATCATTATCAGTAAAATTAATCTCAAAATAATGTTTATCATCATCCTTTAAATAACCAATTGGCGCTTCTATCTCTTTTAGATAATACTTTCCAAATGAAATAGAAATATTAGTTGTCCCAATTTCATCTAATTCTACTTCCTGAATTAACTTATCATCTAGACTGTAAATACCATATCTAGTCCCCTTAAAAGTTAAACCATCTTTCACTGTATCATTCTTACTATCATGTTTACGAATTGTAAGGCTTCCTTTTTTTACTGTAATAGTCATATCTTTTTTTACGTCATTAACCTTACCTGGTAAAAGTAGATTCTGGCCATTATCGTTATAATAAAGCATATAATTTTCTTTATTCTCTTTTTTAACAAAACTAATATGGTAATCTCCAATATCTAAATTATCTATCACTAACTTATTTACTTCTATTCTAATAGAATCACTATCACTTACTAATTCAAAATTGTTAAGAACATTATTTGTATCTTCTAACTCAACTTTTGTATTTGCTTCAATTTCTAAATTATCTTTAAAACTAGGTGCTTTATAATGATTATTAATAAGATTATTCATCTCATCAATTTCATTTGTATATGCAGTAATACGATTCCCATAATATGAATCAGTAAAATAAAGATCATCAAGTCCTAATTCATTCCAGATTAAGTACTGTGTCACACCATACCATTTTAAATCAGTATGATTAGGATATCCATAACCATAATGCGCAATTAAATTCATCTTTTCAATTGATGACTCACTTAATTTAAAAATGTCCGAAAACTCCTTATATCCATAATAAGTACCTTTATCAAGATATAAAAATGGCTCTATACAGTAAACCAACTCCCCATTACTCTTGTGCAGTAAGAAAGGCGCACCATTTTTAGCTACCCCGTCTTTTACCTTTGTGATGTACATATTCTCTACCTTTGTATCATAGTAAAAAGTATCAGTTGTATCATAGGCCTGTACATCAATTATTCCTAAAATACACATTAATAAAATAGTTAAAAACTTTTTCACTTCTTTTCCCTCCTACTTATATCATTCAACAAAACTTTTGAATTTCCTTCTTTTTTTGATAACTTTTTTCACTTTTTTCAAAATTATTACCATCTTTTTCAACTTTATTACCCTATTTTAGCTAATTCATGGTAAAATTAATTCAAGGAGGAGAAGTATGGAAGCAAAAAAACAAACTTATACAGCAGGATTAGTACTAGGAATATTATCTATTCCATGTGGCTTATTAATCGCTATAAGTGGATGGATTCTAGGTATTATTGGAATTGTATTAAATAATAATAACAAAGAAAAATTTAATACAAAAGCCGGATTAATATTAAGTATCATCGGATTAGTATTATCAGTAATTAATTCTATTCTTGGTGCATTAATAGCAACTCATGTAATTTAAAAAAATACTGTAGAAACTAAATTATTTCTACAGTTATTTTTATAATGAATCTATAACCTTTTTAGGTAAACAAGTAACATCCATAATATCTGATACATTCATACCTTTTCTTTTTAACTTACGAGCCATATCTAAAGTTGTTTTTTCTGCTACTTCTTTTGTTACTTCTTTTGTTACTTTTTTTGTTACTTCTTCAGTAACTTTTTCAGTTGTAGCTATAAGTTGTTCTTTAAATTTCTCAGTTAACTCGTTTGTAGTTATTCTTCTTACATCATTACGCATTCTCTCATCTCGGTCGTAATAAAACAATAACTCATCATCACTACTATACTTCTTCACCATATCACCAATGTCTTTAAGAATATCATTATCCTTAGTTAAAACATCAATAACTGATTTACTTTTAGTACCAATCATACCATATATTTTTTCAAAATCAGTTAATTCCTTTCCACTTCCATTATAGCACGTTTTCGCAAAATGTTTAACATTAATAAAATAAAATTCAATTCTATCATCAGCTATTTTATTACTAAAATCACCCTTAAGATGACATATCTCATAAGGTAGTCCCAGAAAATCTTCTACATCAATATTAATTTGATAATACTTATTTATATTAGAATAATCTTCACCAGGTTTTAAAGCCTTGCTCATGACTCTTGAAACAAATGAAATGTTTCTGTAGATTATCTCTTCATCTAGATTAGTATTAACCTCAACGGAAACATACTCTCCATCTAATTTACAAAGTAAATCTACTTCATTTTTCTTATTGATTCTGTTATTATCCAATAAATCATTAGGATATAGTTCAATTACTTCAACCTTTTTCTTTAATGTTACAGATAATAATAAGTTTAATCTTTCTAGATGATTTGGATCACCAAAAATAAGCTTAAAGACACGGTCATAAGTTAAAGGTATGACCTCATCTTCATCTAAAACTTTGTTATATGCATTAACCATAAATACCTCCTTATAATTTTAGAGTAAATAAAATATTTATAAATCTAAATAAATGTATCCTCCCTTCTAATTAGAAATATAAGCATTTAATTTTTCCTCTACTATTATTATTCAACAAAACTTTTAAATTTCCTTCTTTTTTTGACAAATTTTTCCAAATTTTTTTTTATTATCTAAAAAAAAGGTATTAACTTTTCAGCAATTAATACCTTTTATTTTTAACTCTTCTGGTTCTTTTTTCTTTGTCTTAGGATCTTCTTCATACCATTTTCTTTTCTTAGGTTTACCTATTTTTCTTCTTTCAATTAAATACCAAATTGAAGGAGCAAGGAATATTGATGAGAATGTTCCAACAATAAGTCCAAATAGTAAAGCTAAATTAAAGTTAAGTATTTCATATGAACCTAAGAATATCAATGATAATACTGGTAACATAGTTGTAATAGTTGTAATAATACAACGCATAATAGTTTGATTTAAACTAGTATTTATAACACGCTCTAAATCCTCTTTCTTCTTAATAGTATTATTATACAATTTCTTTTTATTTTCTCTTACTCTATCAAATACAACAATTGTATTATTAATAGAATATCCAATAATAGCTAGAATTGCGGCAATAAATATACTACTAACTTCTAAATTTAAGAACGCAAATAATATAACTACTAACGCACTATCATGAATAAGCGCACTAATACTAGATATTGCATAACTAAATTTAAATCTAATAGATACATAAACAATAATACCAATGATTGCAATAATAAGTGCTTTTATTGCATTCATTGTTAAATCTTTCTTAACTACATTAGATACCGCACCAACACTAGTAGTAGCCTTATATTTTTGATTGAAATATTGCTCTGTCGATTCTGTTTCATCATTAGTAAGTACATTACTTACAGTAACATATACTGTATTATCATTAATTTGTTCAATAGATTCAATATCGTATTTTAATTTACTAATGTCTTTATTAATATCACTTTTCTTAATCTTATTATCACTAGTAACAGTAATAGATGATCCACCTTTAAAATCAATTCCAAGATTAAGTCCCTTACTATAAATAAATACTCCACCAGCAACAATAATTAAACTAACAAATGCAATTACTATTTTGTGATATTTAATAAAATTAAATCCTTTTTTATCAGTTTTCTTATCTTTATATCCAATAAATAAGAATCTATGTTTATTAAATTTATCACTTCTAACAAATAATCCAACTAAATATCTTACTAAGAACACCATTACAATAAATGTAACAACAATACTTATAATTAACATAGTTGCAAAACCTTTAACACTACTCTCACCAAAGATAAATAGAATAATTGCGGCAAGAAGTGTTGTAAGGTTAGCATCTACTATTGACATAATAGATTGTTTTGTACCAAGTTTAAATGCCGTAGTTAATCCCGCACCATTTTTAAGTTCTTCTTTAATTCTTGAAAAACTAATAACCGATGAATCAACTGCCATACCAATACCAATAACAAGAGCAGCAATTCCTTGTAATGTAAGCTTTCCACCAACTAAATTAAAGATTAATATAGTTAGAGCAGTATAACCAAGTATACCAACACTAGCAATAAATCCTGATAATTTATAAAGTAAAATCATTAATACAACTATTGCACTAATACCAACAATACTTGCAATAAATGTTTTATTAAGAGAATCCTCACCAAACGAAGCTGTAACACTACGGGATGAAATTTCCTCTAACTTAGTTGGCATAGAACCACTATTAATTAAATCTTTTACACCTTCAGCAGCCTCTTTAGAAAAATTACCTTGAATAACTACATCAGACGCAAATCCTTGTGATACAGTAGCCGCAGATAAACAGTGTGAATGAGTTAAATCGCCACATGCCTCACGAGTCTTTGTACCATTATTATCATGATAATAAGAATCTACTCCTTCTTCATAATCAAGCCATATAGTGATATAATTATCTTCTTTCTCACTTACAGACTTAGTAACTTTATAAAATGTGTCCTTATCTTTAATTTTCAAAGATATTTCATAAGCACCAGTTGTATTATTCATAGTAACTGCTGCCTTACCACTTTCAAGAACATCAGATGTCATTAATAATTCATCAGATGTATTTCTAAATGTTAAAGAACCAACTTTACTAATATTATTACGAGCTTCATCTGCATTTGTAACTCCTGCTAATTGAACACGAATATTATTACCTTCAACAGATATTTCAGGTTCACTAACTCCTAAAGAGTTAACTCTTTTTTCAATAATCTTATAAGTACTATTAACCATATCAGATGTAACTTTCTTACCATCAAGACTATCTACCTTATATAAAACTTCAAATCCACCAGCAAGGTCAAGTCCAAAACTAATATGCTTTAAAAGTGGAACTAACGATACTACTGCAACAATTAATATAACTAGTGTAATAAATATACTATTAAATAAACTTACTTTTTTATTCATCTTCTTATCATTCATCAAAATCCCTCACCCTCAAAATTAGGTTCTACCCTAATATTTTTAAAATTATCTTCAACATAATTCTTTAATATTATTGAATCAATACTAAGTATATCATCAACCATCTCATAAAGTAATAAATTCTTAGAATTATTCCATTTATATCCTCTTAAATAATTCCATATATCTTCTTTTTTTATATAATTATACCCACTTCTTTTAAGTTCTAATGTCTTTGTTTCCAAAGCTGGAGTAAGTCTTTCATAAAGTTCTTTTACACTTTTAAAATTTATATCCATAGTATCTCCTTTAAAGCCGACAATAATATTATATATTAAAAATAATATTTTTCAAAGTATTTTATCTTTATTTGTCAAAAAAATCAAGATTTGACTTGATTTATACTAAATCATTATTATACATATCTAAATCTAAATAAAACCATGATGATAATAGATTATTTCTTGTTAACTTCTTATTAAGTAATACATTCATAAATTGTTCATAATCTAATTCGATATCATATTTAGTGTCACTACTAACTACTACATTATTATTATCTACAGTAATTCTAATTATTTTCTCATTTATTTTAATAGATATAGAACCACTTACTAATTCACTATATTTAAATTTACAATCTAAACATACCTTAATTACTTTTTCAATATCATTAATACTATATAGTTTTCTACTATACATTTTAGATAGTTCTAAATTACTAAACATATTATTCATACTATAATCATTATTTAAAACACTTAAACTAATGTAATTTCTTTCTTTAAATATTCCGAAACTTTCAATTACTTCTTTTATATTACTAGATTTAATCTCACTTATATAATCCTGTTTAGTATTATAGATCAAATAACCAATAAAACTATTATCTTGATATATATAATAACTTTCACACTTCCATTGGTTTAATATGTCTTTAAAGTTATCTTTAGTTCTTATAGAATGTATACCATTATTATATATATTTAAACACTCATCTATGTAATCATCATTAATATCTTTAAAAATAATATTATCATGTTTTTTAGAATTAATCTTATATAAACTAAGTATATTAGGATAATAACCATATTTAGAATATCTTGATTTATCACCAGATAAAACACTTAAATCATATTTCTTTTCTTCATCTTTAATCGCACCCATTAGTATTTTTAAATAACCTTTATGTCTATATTCATCTTTAACACAAATACTACCAACAGTAAGAATATCTAAGTAATCATTATCAAAATATATTTTATTAGGAACAATTAATGCACAACCAATTATTTCATTATTATTTCTTATAACTAAATGATTTTTATCATTACTATTCTTACCATATATCTTAGACATATACTTTTCAAAATAATGATTATGTTTGTAACACGCATTAATAAATCTAACTAATTCATCAGTTACTTCTTCTTTCTTTATATCAATACTTAAAAAATCTATTATTTCACTTACACTACTTACTGTAGATACTGCAACCTTCTTTAAATCATCTACTGCTTCATTAACACAATATCCGTTATAGTACTTAACCATTTCAATATCAGTATATCCGTCTCCTACTGTATAAATATTATTTCTATCAATCCCTTCAATAGAACCAATATACTCAAGTGCATAACACTTGTTCGCCTTACTTGATACAATTTCAAACTGATTCTTATGAAACAATACATATGCCTTAATATCTTTAAAATGACTATTTATATATTCAACAGCTTTTTTAGCAACCAAATTATCTTTCATAGATATATTTATCTTAGATAAATCATTTTCATCAATACTTACTCTACTTAATTTATCTTTAGTTGCGAAATACTCTATATTATCAAAATCAAATAATTTTTTTAATTCATCTTTTACTTTATTATCAATACATACACTTCTTATAACTTTATCATCTTTAAGAACAGTCGCACCATGATTTAAAACAAGATAATTAACTGGCACATAGTTTTTCGTAATATTCATATAATCTTGATAAGATCTACCAGTAACAATTACAAATAAATTATCCTTCATAAATCCGCCTAAAGCATCAACATTTTTCTTAAAATCATAATTATTAATATAAAAAGTTCTATCAAAATCACTAGCTAGTAAAAACATATTTCCACCCTACATAAGTATATCAAAAGACTTCTAAAAAAGAAAGTATTTTTCACTTTCATTCGTTTATGATATTTACAGTTCAATTGCTCTGTAACTTTTTTCATTTCTCTAATCACAGCCGAAACAATATAAATTTTTTAAATTTTACGTTTTTTGATAGATTACAAGCTAATAATTGCAGATAATAAAAATATACTTGTAGATTTTAATATACTGTAATTTTTCTTACTTTAAACTTGAAAAACTATCATTTGCATTTACTTTTGTCATTTGATATAACTTATGTGCCTAGGCAAATTTAAAGAAGAAAGGACTGACTTTATGAACACTTTAAAACTAAAAAAAAGACAAGGAACTTTGAGAGGAGACGTTTTTCCAAAAGGAGAAGTCATACCACTTATGTCAGATGTTTTATTCAAGAAAGTATATGGAGATATTAATCATTTAGAAAGACTTAATTACCTGCTTTCTAGTATATTTGGTAAAGAAGTTAATGTTATTGAGATACTAAATGATGAATTACTTGGAGAGTATAGATTAAATAGTACTAAGTATGTAGATTTAGTCTGTAAAATAGGAGAATATGATTATGTTAATGTTGAGGTTAATACTTCGTATGCATCATATGAAATAGATAGAAATGTTGATTTTGTATTTAGGTTAGCTTCAGCTGGAAGAAAGCCTGATAAGAATTTGTCAAGAGAAGAGAAAAAGAAACAAAGAAGAGCAAAAAAACATTATGTGCAGATTAACTTAAATAATGTTAATACAAAGAACAAAAAGTCAAAATAAATTTTGACTACTGCCTACCTCACGGTAGGTTTTTTCTACTTCACCGAAACTTAAGCTTCTCCATAGACCAATATCGGATAGTCGC
>CAMJTE010000041.1 GCA_946408655.1 uncultured Caryophanales bacterium
GAACTTCAAGTAAACTAAATTTTGACAATGATAATAATTAGGGTAGCGACTATCCGATATTGGTCTATGGAGAGACATAAGTTTCGGTGAAGTAGAAAAAGCCTATCGTGAGGTAGGCAGTAGTCAAAATTTATTTTGACTTTTTGTTCTCAATAGTTTATTGTTTTATTACAAATTATATTTTATAATTAATATAGAAAGGATGTGTTTATGAAAAAAAATAGTTTTATTATAGTAGTAGTTATTTTAATAATAGTAATTTTAGGTTTATGTGCATTTATTATTTATGATAAGGATTTGTTTAATATAAGAGAAAAAAATATTACTGAAAATAATAAGAAACAAAGTGTTGAGAAGGTTGAAGAAAAGGAAGAAATATTAGATGTTAATTCTAAGCAGGTTAATACTTTAATTAATCAAATTATAGATAGTACTAATAATATTTATATTTCTGGTTCAAAATATTTTGGTTATTATTTTCAGAAAGAAGAATTAGATTCTAAGAATATTGATAATGATATTATTCTTTATACAGGATTAAAAAAAGTTTTAAATGATAAAAATATTGATACATCTTATCAAGAAAATATCAGCGTATCTAAAGATGAACTTATTCCTGTAATAAAATCGATATTTGGTGATGTTCAATATGAAAATAAATCAATAAGTATAACACCATGTGATCTTGGAAAATTTGTATATGATAATAATACTGGTATTTATACTGCTGAATCACAGGGATGTGGAGGAGTTAGTACATCGGTAATAAAACATAAAGTAGTTGATGCTATAAAGAAAGATAATAAAATTGAAATAACTTTAGCGATTGTATACGTAGATTGTTTTTCGAATGGTACGGTAGATTATTGCAAATTCGGTAATGGTGTCGATGAAAATCAAAAAGTAAAAGAAGATGAAATGATAATGGACATGAATATGGATGGTAAAACATTAGATGAAATCTTTGATATTAACGCATATATAGATAAGTTGAACAAATATAAGTTTACATTTACTAAAGATAGTAATGATAATTATGTATTTACAAAAGTAGAAAAAAATAAATAATATTATAAATCTAAAAAAGAAAATTTAATAAAAACTATTATTATAATTAAAGATGTTGATGAAAGTAAAAAGATACAAAATATTGGTATCTTTTTTTGTTTATTTATTGTATAATTAGTATGTAAAGTTGGTGATACAATGTTTGTAGATGAAGCAATTCTAGAGTTACAAGCCGGAAGTGGCGGTAATGGATGCATGGCTTTCAGACGTGAAAAATATGTTGAAATGGGGGGGCCATTTGGTGGAAATGGCGGACATGGCGCTAATATTATATTTAAAGTTGATGAAGGTTTAAATACATTAATAGATTTAAGATATAAAAAATTATATAAAGCAGATAATGGGGAACATGGGCAAGGTAAGGGAATGCATGGTAAAAATGCAAAAGACTTGATTATTAAAGTTCCACTTGGTACTGTAATTACTAATATGGAAACTAATCTAATTATTGCTGATTTAGTTGAAAAAGATGATGAAGTTGTAGTCGCACATGGAGGTCGTGGTGGTCGTGGTAATATGGCTTTTGCAACTCATTCAAATCCAGCTCCAGCATATTGTGAAAATGGTGAGCCAGGAGAAGTACTAAAAGTAAAGGTTGAATTAAAACTACTTGCTGATGTTGGTCTTGTGGGACTTCCAAGTGTTGGTAAATCAACTATAATATCTAAAATAAGTGCGGCTAAGCCTAAAATTGCGGCATATCATTTTACTACATTAAAACCTAATTTAGGAGTAGTTAGAGCGAGTAATAATCGTTCATATGTAGTTGCCGATTTGCCTGGATTAATAGAAGGTGCCTCTTTAGGAGAAGGATTAGGAGATAAATTTTTAAAACATATAGAACGTACTAGGGTAATTGCCCATGTAATAGATATTTCAGGTATTGAAGGAAGAAATCCATATGATGATTATGTAACTATTAATAAAGAACTAGAAGCATTTAATAAAAAGATTATGGATAAGCCACAAATTGTGATTGCAAATAAAATGGACATGCCTGAATCAAATAAGAATTTAGAAGAGTTTAAAAAGAAAGTAGATGTTCCAATTTATCCTATAAGTGCGATTGATGGTAAGGGACTTGATAAAGTAATAGAGGCTTTAGCTGATATGCTTGATAAAATAAAAAAAGAACCATTATTTGATGTTAAAGAAAAAAGTCATGTTGTATATAAATATGAAGATAAAAAGGATTTTAAAATTTTCAAAGAAAAAGATGGTTTTAGAGTTAAAGGCGAAAAAATAGAGAAATTACTTAGAATGACATGGTTTGCATCTGATGAGACATATCGTAGATTTTCTAACCAATTAAAGAAAATGGGTATAGAAGATGAATTACGTAATATGGGCGCAAAAAATGGTGATATGATATATATATTAGATTATGAATTTGAATATAGGGAGTAAAATATGAAAAATAGAATAAATTTGGGTTTTACACTTGTAGAGTTGTTGGCAGTAATTGTAATTTTAGCATTACTACTATTAGTTACTGCAACTGCCATATCTAGTCAGTTTAAAAATGGTAAAGATGAATTATACGATAAACAGTTAGAAAATATTAAACTTGCTGCAAATATGTGGGGTAGTGATAATAAAACACTACTTAATAGTATAAATGATTGTACAAGTATTTCTCTAGGATATTTAAAAGATAATGGCTATGTTGATGCAAATATAAAAAATACCTACACCGGAGAATTATTTGGAGATACTGAAGTATTTGTTAATATTACAAAAGAAGAAAATAGATTTATATACGAAGTATTTGATGATTCTACTAAAGCGTGTAGTACAATAGATGAAATAAATGGTGGTGATACTAATGAAGAATAAGGCTTTTACTTTAGTTGAGTTACTTGCGGTAATTACAATATTAGCTTTGCTTGCACTAATTGCACTTCCTGCAATCTCAAAACAAATGGAAAATAGTAAAGATAATTTATATAATGCTCAAATAAAAAGTATTCAATCATCTGCTAGTGCTTGGGGTACTGATAATTTGTTTAAATTACCAGAAGATGATACATGTATTACAGTAACTTTAGGCTATTTGAAAGATTTAGGATACATTGATAATTCCGTTATTAATCCTAAAACTGATGAAGAATTTTCTAATGATGAGACTTTTGTAAATATATCAAAGAAACAAAATCAATATGTATATGAAGTTAAAACAAGTGGAAATAAATGTGAATTAGTTGATGATGATATTACCAACTAATTTTTAAATGGTGATGTTATGAATAAAGTTGAAGAATTATTAATTAATAAATGTGATATATATGAATTACTTACATATCTTGAAATGCCTGATATATGTAAAAAAATAAGTTATGGTGATTTACTTTATAAAAATATTGATAAAATAATAAACAATTATGGTAAGCAGACTTCCACTATTTTAATGAGGTTGAGTAATTATAGTGAATACTATGTGCTTAGTAATTGTCTTACTTTAATTCCTTATTATTTAGAAGGTAAGTTAGATAATGATTATATATTTGCAATAAGAAATGTTGGTATAAAAAATATAGTTAAAACCATTCGAGAATTTAATCATACTTTTTATAATTGCGATTTTATTAGATGCTTACTTGTAATTTATAAAGATATTAATTTTATTAAATGCAATATAGATTATTTTATTGATAATACTGTATCCTTGTTAGATTTAAAAGAAATATTTATTGAATATAATCTAACTGCTGGTGTAGATAAAATAAATAGTATTTTAGATAACGATAGAGAAAGATTAGTTCTTGATGCTGTATATCCTAGAACAGGTTTAACTATTGCAAAACTAAAAGAAGAGAGAATTTATGATACGATAAGAATTTTGATAGAGGAGTTAGCTAATCAAGAAGATATTCAGTTGCACGATATTAAGCATTTAGATACTGGAGGATATTCTAATGTGCTTAAAATAGGCAGTAAAGTATTAAAATTAGGTAAGAAGAGAAAAAACTTTAGTATAAAGAATAATAAAAGATTTCTTGCTTGCATTCGAGAGGAAATTAAATCTCTTTATTCAGGTGAAGTAATTTTAACATACGAAATAACTGAGATAGTAGACACTAAACATAATAATCTTGTTAATATATATGAAATATATAAAGAATTAAGAGAACAAGGTTTAATTTGGGTTGATTGTCATAAAGACAATGTAGGTATTTTATTAAAAGATAATAAAGTTTATTATAAAGGAATTGACAAAGTGGATAAAAATGCAACAGGATATATTACAGAGAATACTGAAATTCTAAAAAAAGGTGAAGCCGTTATCATTGATAATGACTATATATTCACAGAAAAAGAATTTCAAGCTTTGTTTAATAATAAAAGAAGTTTACAAGCTAATATTAGTTCAATTCAAGCAATTGCTGATTTAGAGTATCAATATCAAATAGATAAATATAATGAGTCAAAATTAAAAAGATAGGAATAGGTGATGTATGATTTATTCATCAATTAATAATGATTTTATAAAAGAAATAAAGAAATTAAATGAAAAGAAGTATCGCGATATTACTAATACATTTCTAGTAGAAGGTGAGCACTTAGTTCAAGAGGCTATTAAAAGTAATTTAGTTAAATATATAATTGTTCGTGAAGATTATGATTTTAATTATAATGAAAAGATAATTGTAAGTGAAAAGGTGCTTAAATATATAAGTAATTTAGATAATCCAAGTGGAATTATGGCAGTGTGTAATAAAATTGAAAGTAAAGATATAGGAAATAAAATAATTGTTTTAGATAATATTCAGGATCCAGGAAATTTAGGAACGATTATAAGAAGTAGTGTTGCATTTAATTTTGATACAATTGTAATTAGTAAAAATTCTGTAGATATATATAACAGTAAGGTTATTCGTGCGACGCAAGGTATGTTATTTAAAGTAAATATTATAGTTGCTGATTTAAAAGAATTTATAAATGGTATTAGTAGTAAATATAAAATAATAGGGACAAATGTTGTAAATGGTAAGAAAATTAAAGAGTTTAAAAATGTAGAAAAATTTGCTATAATAATGGGCAATGAAGGGCAAGGAGTATCTTCTAAAGTATCGCAATTATGTCATGAAAACATATATATTCCGATGAGTAAGAATTGTGAGAGTTTAAATGTGGGAGTTGCTGCTAGTATTATTATGTATGAATTAGGTGATTTATGAAATTAGTTTATATTGGTAAATATACAAATACCCATGGGTTAAAAGGCGAGATAAAAATACTTAGTGACTTTGAGTATAAAGATAAAGTATTTAATGTTGGTAATGAAATATATATAGGAAATACTAAATATTTTGTTGCATCTTACAGAACACATAAAGGATATGACATGATTACTCTAGAAGGTGTTTCAAGTATTAACGATATAGAAACCTTAAAAGGCTCTAGTGTTTACATAGATAATGATTATTATAAATTTGAGTATGTATATAGTGATTTGATTGGTTTTGGTGTTTATGATGATGAATATCGAGGCGAAGTTGTTAGTCTTGAAAAAAGTAAATTATATCCATTACTTAAAGTTAAATATAATAAGGATTACTCAATACCTTTTATAGACAAGTTTATAAAAAAAGTAGATATTGATAATAAAAGAATTTATATAAATTATATGAAAGGATTATATGATGAAGATTGATATTCTTACTTTATTTCCTGATATGTTTACAGGAATACTTAATGAATCTATTATAAAAAGAGCAATAGATTCTGAAAAAGTTAAAATTAATACTGTAAACATCAGAGATTACAGCACTGATCCTCATAAGAGAGTTGATGATTATTCTTATGGTGGAGGAGCTGGCATGGTACTTATGCCACAGCCTATATTTGATGCGGTAGCTGATTTAAAAAATGATGAATCATTAGTCATTTTAATGACTCCACAAGGTAAGAAATATAATCAAACTATGGCTCATAACTTAGCTAATTATAATCATATAATAATTATATGTGGGCATTACGAAGGCTTTGATGAACGAATCAGAACTATAGTTGATATGGAAATAAGTATTGGGGATTTTATTCTTACTGGCGGTGAGATAGCTGCTATGGCTATAGTTGATAGTACTGTAAGATTACTTGATGGGGTAATTAATAAAGAGTCACATGAATTAGATTCTTTTGAAGATGGGCTTTTAGATTATCCGGTTTATACACATCCTGCATCATTTAGAGGAATGGATGTACCAGAAGTACTATTATCAGGACATCATGAAAATATTAGGAAATGGCGTTATAATGAACAAATTAAACGCACAAAAGAAAGACGTCCTGATTTAATGGAGAGTGATTTATGAAAAATTATGTATGTATGCGTATGAGTAATGGTTCTATATTAATACTTGATAAAAAGAGTCTAAATGGCCTTAATTTTAATCCTAAAAACAATAATGATTATGGTATTACTGTAAGTAAAATGATTATAGTTAAACCAGAGATAGTTAGAAGATTACTAATTAAGTCAACTAAAAGAAAATTAGATATGTTTATTCGTATTCTTGCTAGTCTTACTGATGATGATACTACAACTGATGCATCACTTAGAGAAGCTTTAAATGATTTATCAAGATATAGAAATATAGTAGAATATAAGTATAAAAAGTATTTAGAAGAAAAATACAGAGAGCAATTAATAGCTAAAATTGATATATTAGAAGGTGAGATTAAGAAAAAGATTATCTATGGAGATAATGAAAAATCCTTAAATAAAATATATCAAGAAATGTATAAAAATGCTCTTAAAAGCATGTATTTTAATGAACCAACATACGAAATGGAAAATGAAAATAGGAGAACTAGGTGATTATTTGAAAAAAATATTAATTATTCATAATCCATATAGCGGCAATCAGAAAAATACTAAGTTATTAAAAAATAAGTTAGAGGATGTTGGAAAGACATATGGTTATAAAATAAAATTTATTAAAACTAAAGCAAGAAATGATGCGACAAAAATTATTGAAAAAACAAATAAAAATTATGATTTAGTATTATCTATGGGTGGAGATGGAACTTTTAATGAGGTAGTTCGTGGTAATGTCAAAAGAGATAAACCATATACTTTAGGACATTTGCCAGTTGGAACTACTAATGATTTAAAGAAATCGTTTTATCTTCCTAATAATACAATTAATGCATTTAAAAGTATATTATCTGGTAAAGTTGTATCATATGATGTAATGTCTATCAATGGTACTCCTTTTACCTATACTGCAGGATTTGGAAAATTGCTAGATATACCTTATGAAACAAAAAAAGTTGATAAGCAAAAATTAGGTTATCTTGCATATTTTAATAATGGTATTAAGGATATATTTACTCGTCCTACTAAGATGTATAATATAACATATGAGTTAGATGGAAAAATTTATAATGATAAAACTTCAATTTTTTTAGTATCTAACTCTAATAGAATGGGTGGTATTACTTTATATAAAGATGCAGTGTTTAATGATTCGAAATTTGAAGTAATGATAGCTAAAACTAATAATATAATTAAATTAGCGATAGGGCTTTTACAAATACAATTGTTTAAAAAGAGTAAATATTATAAGATAATCAGAACAGATAATATTAAAGTATTAATTCATGATAATGATTATAAAAACTGGTGTATTGATGGTGAAGAATTAGAAGATAGAACACAAAAATATGATATAAAAGTAATGAAAAAAATAAAATGCAAAGTATCAAAGAATGCAAAGAATTATGTATGATTTGCTACTTTTTTCTTGACTGAAATATTACTTTATTGTACCATGATAGTGGTGATGTTATGAAAAATAAAGTTGTATTAATAGGATGCGGAAATGTAGGCATGAGTTATGCTTATGCTTTACTTAATCAAAGAACATATGTAAATGAACTTGTATTAATTGATAAAGACACAAAAAGAGTAGAAGGAGAGGTAATGGATTTAAATCATTGTCTTGCTTTCGCACCATCCAAAATTGATATTAAATCAGGTAATTATAATGATTGTTGTGATGCCTCTATTGTTGTAATATGTGCGGGAGCTAATCAAAAGCCTGGGGAATCAAGGATGGATTTAATTAAGAAGAATAGTGTAATATTTAAAGATATTGTTGCTAAAGTTATGCAAAGTGGTTTTGATGGTATATTTGTTGTTGCTACTAATCCATTAGATGTAATGACATATCTAACTTATAAATATTCGGGATTATTTCCTAATAAAGTAATAGGCTCTGGAACTATCTTAGATACTGCACGTCTTAGATATTTAATTGGTGATCGTTTGAGAATAAATGCTAAAAATGTTCATGCTTATGTAATTGGTGAACATGGAGATTCAGAGTTTGTTCCATGGAGTAATGCTAATATTGGGCTTCAACCAATTAATAATTTCTTAACAGATAAAGAATTAGATGATATATGTAATAGTGTTAGAAATGCTGCTTATGAGATAATTGAGAAAAAAGGAGCTACTTGTTATGGAATTGGTATGTGTTTGGTTAAAATTACTAATACAATCCTAGGTGATGAGAATAATATTATTACTGTATCTACATATGATAAAGTAAATGATGTATATATAGGCCTTCCTGCAGTTATTAATAAAAGAGGTATATCTAGTCGTATATTTGTTGATTTAAATAAAGATGAAACTGAAAAACTTCAAAGGTCTATTGATATAATTAGAGCGGCAATTGATGAGGTTATATAGTAATAGAAATCAAGAAAAATAAAAATCTTGATTTTTTTTATTGAATTTAAAAGGAAATTTAAAAGTTTTGTCGTATATTATACATGAGGGCATAAGGAGGTACATATGAAGAAGTTTATTATATTTATTGTTATTATTGTTGTTTTAATTGGTGGTTTTACTATTATGAATAATAGTAATAGTGTAGTAGAAGCATCTGCTCCAAGTAGTTTGAAAAAAAATAGTAATGAAAATGAAGAAATAAAAAAGAAGGATACTAAAGATGCTAAAGTTGAGAATACTAAAATTAAAGTTGACATTAAAGGTAGTGTAGTGAGTCCTGATGTTTATGAAGTTGATAGTAATGCTAGAGTAATTGACGTAATTAATATTGCTGGAGGTGTTACTGAAGATGCAGATACTGATAGTATTAACTTAAGTAAAAAAGTTGCTGACGAGGGTGTAATCATTATTTATAGCCGTGAAGAGATGGAGAATAATAAGAAGAGTTATGAAGAAAAAATAGAGTATTGTAAGAATGATAATAACTCAGCATGTGCGACTAAGGTAGTTACTTTAGATGAAGAAAGTAATAATTCTAATGAAACTGGAGTTATTAATATTAATACGGCAACCGTCGAAGATTTTATGAAATTATCTGGAATAGGTGAGGCTAAAGCTAAAAGTATTATTGAGTATAGAGATTCTGTTGGTAAGTTTAATTCTATAGAAGATATAAAAAACGTATCTGGTATAGGGGATAGTATTTTTGATAAGATCAAAGATTCTATTACAATCTAAAATATTTTATTTATGTTTAATAATTTTTGCTTTAATATATTGTTTTGTCATATTAAAATTTAATATTTATATAACTAAATATAATTTAGATACTAAAAGTATTACTGGTGTAGTTACTAATATTAAGTATAAAGATATTATGAATATAATTGAGGTAAAAACAAGTTTGTTTGAGAAAGTATTAGTTTATGATTATGATAAATTAAATATAAATATTGGTTATAAAGTTAAAGTAGAAGGAACTATGAGTATGCCCGATAAAAATAGTAACTTCTACTTGTTTAATTATAATGCTTATTTAAAATCTATAAACACTCATTACATAATGAAATTAGATAAGCTTTGGATATTAAATAAAGGTAATGCATTATATAGTCTTAAAAGAATTATTATAAATAGGATTAATAAAATAGATAATCCTTATTTAAATACATTTATTTTAGGAGATAATAGTAAGTTAGATGATGATGTACTTAATAGTTATAGAACTAATGGCATTAGTCATTTATTTGCTGTATCGGGTATGCATATAGCATTGATTGTATTAATACTAGAATTTTTATTGCATAAACTTAATATTAAAAATAAACTTATAATTATTATAGTCATACTATTTTATTTATTTTTAACTAATTATTCTAAATCAATAATAAGAGCAGGATTATTATATATAATGTTATTACTTAATAAGAAATATAAATTAAGATTATCAACTTTAAAAATATTAATACTTTTACTATTTATATCTTTAATTGTTAATCCTTATAATCTGTATAATACATCATTTATCTTTACTTATTTAGTTACTATTTCGTTAGTTCTTAATCATAGATTAATAAATAAGTATCATAATTATTTTATGAAAATATTAATGACATCTTTTATAGCATTTATAGTAACAATTCCTATTATGATAAATAATTATTTTAGTATTAACTTACTTGGAATATTCCTTAACATTATATTTGTACCACTTGTTAGTTTGATCATATTTCCATCAAGCATTATTGTATTTATTATACCTAGTTTAAATAATATATTGAATTTATTTGTTTTAATATTAGAAAAAGTTTCTCTATTTTTCTCTAGTATTAAGTTATTTAATCTCACTCTTTGTCATATAAATATCGTTGTGTTTATTGTTTACTATATTGCGATAATAGTAGTTCTTATAATGCTTAATAAAAATAAGTATGTATATTTGCTTATTTCAGTTATTCTAATTATTATTCATACCAACTATAGATTAATTGATTCTAATGCTTACTACATAACGTTAGATGTAAAACAAGGTGATAGTTCTATTTTAATATTGCCTAACAATAAAGGTAATATAATGATTGATACAGGAGGAGGTTATAATAATGATATTACTAATAATATACTAATACCATCTTTAAAAAGTAGAGGTATTAAAAAACTTCATTATTTAATTATTACACATGGAGACTATGACCACATGGGAGAAGCCATTAATTTAGGAAATAATTTTAAGGTAGAGAAAGTAATATTCAATTGTGGAGAATATAATGATTTAGAAAAAGAACTTACAAAAGTATTAGATAAAAAGAAGATACCATATTATTCTTGTATTAAAGAATTAAATATTGATAACAATAAATTATACTTTTTGCAAACAAAAGAATATGATGACGAGAATGATAATAGTAATGTTATATATACAGATATAAATGGATATAAATTTATGTTTATGGGAGATGCAGGAGTAGAGAAAGAAAAAGATATTTTGGATAATTATAATATATCTGATGTGGATGTAATAAAAGTTGGACATCATGGAAGTAAGACAAGTAGTAGTGAAGAATTTATTAATGAGATTAATCCAAAATATTCAATTATTAGTGTAGGTAAGAAAAACCGTTATGGTCATCCAAATAAAGAAGTACTAAACAATTTAGAAGATTCAAAAATATACCGAACAGATCAAGATGGAAGTATTATGTTTAAAATGAAAAATAATAAATTACAAATAGAAACGTGTACACCATAGAAAGGAAGATGATAAAATGAATGAAATAAAAGAATATACAGAAAAAGTATTTGAAGATATTAAGCATATAGATGAAAATAGTAATGAATATTGGTTAGCAAGGGAATTGATGGAAGTATTAGAGTATACTTTGTGGCAAAATTTTCATAAGATAATTAAAATAGCTAAAGATAATTGTAAGAATAGTAATAATGATATTTCTGATCATTTTATTGATGCCAATAAAATGATAAATTTAGCTAAAAATGCTGTAAGAAAAATACAAGATTACAAACTTTCAAGGTATGCTTGTTATTTAATTGTATTAAACTGTGATCCGAGAAAAAAAGTAATTGCACTCGCTAAAACATATTTTGCTATTCAGACGAGAAAACAAGAATTAAGTGAAAAAGAATATAATGAACTATCTGAAAATGAGAAAAGATTATATAGAAGAAATCAAGCGAGAAAAGGAAATTATAATCTAAATCAAACTGCAGTTAATAGTGGAGTAAAAGACTTAGCTAGATTTCATAACGCCGGATATAAAGGACTATATAATGGTGAAACTGCAGATGATATTTTTAAAAGAAAGAAACTTCGATATAGAGAAGATATTTTAGATAACATGGGAAGTGAAGAACTTGCAGATAACATATTTAGAATAGCACAAACGGATGCTAAATTAAAAAGAGATAATGTAGATAACGAATATACTGCAAATTCTGTTCATTATGAAGTAGGTAAGGAAGTAAGAAATAGTATCAAAAGGTTAGGAGGTACAATGCCAGAAGATTTACCAACTCCAAATAAAAGTTTAAAAGAGTTGAAAAATGAAACGAAGAAATTAAAAGAATAACTGAAAATAATTATATAATGTCTAGACATTCTAGTATATCTACTTCACTTAAATTTTCTAAATCCTTTCCTTCAAAATATTTTTAAAACGGTTTGTGCAACTAATACAGATAGTAGCTGTTCTACCATTACAACCTCTGACTTTTAACAGTGTTTTAACTCTTTATAAATCTTCAGACATAAATAAAAACTCACATCATCGAAAATTTATTTTACTTTTCCGAAAGAGGTTCATATTATTATTAAATTATGATAGTATATCGAACGTGATTAATTTTATCTTACAGGAAAAGTTAATGGTATATATATTACCATAAATCAACGAATATTTCCAGGATAAAATCATCCGACTAGGAAAAATCGACATAGTATAATTATTTGTGACAAGGATATTGAAAACTTATTTATATAAAGTTTTCAATATTTTTTCTATTTCATATTCATAATCCATTGCAATACTAAATCTAATATCATTCATGCTAAGCTTTGAAGTCTTCTTAAAATGTTAATTTTTAATTTATTATAACCAGATGTTTTAAAATTATTTTATCCTAA
>CAMJTE010000042.1 GCA_946408655.1 uncultured Caryophanales bacterium
TATCTAATACTTGTTTTTTAGATGTATATTGATACATTCCGCATAAATTAGATAAATCTTTTTGAATAGTTCCATCATTAGTTCCCCAGTTTGCAATCCATTTATCATACTTAGTTATATTAAGCTTACTATCAAACCAACTTTGTGATGCATAAACCCCTGCATAATATCCATTATTCTCAAGTATGTTACAGAAATTATTACAAATACTAGTTAAAACTTCATTACTAGGCATACCATTATTATATTTATAATTATCCCCATCTTCCATATCAATATATATTGGATAGTCAAATACTTTTCCTTTTATTAAATTAACCATATAATTTGCTTCTTCAAAAGATGTTTTAACATCAAGAGAATAACTATAAAGATATGCCCCTACTGGTATATTGTACTTCTTGCACTCACTATAGTAGTGTTCAAACATCTTATCAGTATTAGTCCCCCACGCTGCACGCAATATAATAAAATCTACCTCTTCTTTTAGCTTAGAAAAATCAAGTTCTCCTTGATGAGATGATATATCTATTCCATGCTTCATACTATCACCTCCCTACTTTAATCTATGAATAAACATAATTTATAAATAATTGATTACACCAAAAAAGATCATAAATTATATAATCTACAATCTTTTATTCTATAAACTAAAACTATTAACTCCAGAATTCATATTCTCAAGCGAATTAAAATCTTCCATAAATTCTTTTAATTTAGCATTATTTTCAATACTATTAAGTATTTCATCTGAATGTTCTACAAAATAATCATATTCAATAACTTTACTAGTATCAATGTCTTTAAATTCAACCTTATCAGATGTCACCATATCATCAATCATAGACATTTTTATAACGCCTAAATCTGCTGTTATAGTAGTCTTTGTATTATTATCATCACCTGTTTTATTAATACTAACTTTAAATGAAGTAATACCCATATCAAGAATTAATTCAGCATTATTATTATCTACTTTAACATATCTTAAAGCAATCTCTTGTCCTTCAACCTTAGTAGATAATTCAATTCCCTTATAAGACTCACCAATTCCTGATGTAAATATAGTTACCATTATTTCATTATCCATTTTAATACTACTATAATCAATTTCACTTACATATTCATTAAGAGTTGCTTTATCTATGCCATAATTACTTATCATATAAGATACAAACTCTTCATTACTAATTAGATTATTAATAAAATTCTTAGTAATATCTTTAACATTATCATTACTTATTGTAAGAGTATAAGCATTATATTTTTTTATTTTCCCAGCAACATCAACATTTCTTTTACTCTTAGTAAAATACTTACTATCCAATGTTTTTTCAAATGATTCATCTAACGCACTCTTCAAAGCCCCAGAACCTTTTGTACTTTTATTAAATAATTTACCATATTGTTCTTCAGTTATTGGAAGTTTAATATACTTATCAT
Source organism: uncultured Caryophanales bacterium (assembly GCA_946408655.1). Lineage (GTDB taxonomy): Bacteria > Bacillota_I > Bacilli_A > RF39 > UBA660 > RUG12438. The sequence continues at coordinate 1,444 of CAMJTE010000042.1, forward strand.
ATAATCCAGATAATCCTAAATACATTGAATTATCTCTACCATAAATACCAAATCCAAACAAATCTGTATCTTTATAGTTAAATGTAATTTCTTCATCCATTTTCTTTAAATCAGTATCAAACTGCATATTATTGCTTAACTTTAAATTATTATATATCTTAACTATTTCATCCATGCCCATACCAGATGCATCAATATTATAACTAATAGTATTTTTTATAGATTTTTTCTTAATATCTTCATCTTTAAAAAGTTCTCTTGTTACATTCTTAAATCCATCAACAAATATTTCTTTAGAAGTTTTTTTATTAAATATAAATAAGTATAAAGCACCTATTACAATTGCAAGAAAAAGAATAATCCCAATTAAAATAAGTGGTAATTTATTACCTTTCTTCTTATCATTACTAATATTACCGTTAATACCACTATTAGCAATATTTTGATTATTTATATTACTACTATCTATTGGCATAATACTAGGACCAATCCCTACTTTTGTATTAGTATCTATTTTTGATACTTCTACATTATTATCATTTTGAACTGACGTTCCACAATTAGCACAAAAACTTGTACCATCTTTAATTTCATTTCCACAAACAACACATTTCATAATCATCATACTCCTTACTAAACATTTTATCACAAATTATCATTTATAGCAATTAATTATATCAGAAAAACTTTCTATTCTAGTATCAATACCATTATCAGCATCCATATCATCTATAACTATATTTAAGTATGGCTTATCCATTTTTAAAATTAATAGTTGATTAACTAGACTATCCAAGCCACAGGGGAAAGTTGATAAAAATACTACCCCATCTATTCTATTCTTTACCATTTCATAAGCACCTATCGACTCCCTACTATATTTCCAATATAATTCTGATGAAATATTCTTACTTAACTTTCTACACATACTATTATCCAATAAATCACTGTATATAACTTCAATATTTTCTCTTTCTAACATTTTTATGATAGGCTTACCTATTAACTCATCATAAGTATTATATGCATGACTTACTAAAAGGACTTTCTTTTTATCGCTATTTAATTTAGCCAAGTTTTCCATAATTAGTCTTTTTTTCTTTTCTTTATACTTATTTACTGAATATAAATAAGCATCACTTATTACATTTACTTTATAACCAAGAATGCCTGCTAACTTAAACATACCTTTTTTTAGTGTATCTTTATTGTTTAAATCAATATTATAATCAAGGACATTTACATCAAATATGCTATTAACAATATCTCTAGCCGCTAAAAAATTTGTACATGTTTGATTAAAAGTATAAAAGTTATCTATCCTAGGAACAAGTATATAGTCACACTTATCTTTTAAGTATGTAACATGTCCAATATAATTTTTCATAGATAAGCACATTTCATCTGGTGCATATTTCATACCATCCTCAATCATCTTTTTCGTAGTTTTTGGACTAATAACAACATCAATGCCTAATTTTTTAAAAAAAACAAGTGTAATATCGCCATTCAAATAATAAAACATCGCACGGGGAATTCCTATTTTCATATAATCACCATTCAATTATATTCCAAAAATTAGATAAATATGATATAATTGTTTCGGATGGTGATTCGATGGAAGTAAGAGAATTAACTGAAGAACAATTTGAAGAATTCTTAAAAAACTATAAAAATTCATCAATGTATCAAAGTACAGAATATGCCCTTACTATGAATAATCAGGATTATAAGACTATGTATTATGGATTAGAAAGTGAAGGAGAAATTAAAGCCGCAACATTAATTCTAATTGAAAAGATACACGGTTTTAAGTACGCACTTGCACCAAGAGGATATTTAATAGATTATGAAGATAAAAGTTTACTTACAGATTTTACGAAACTATTAAGAAAAAAGCTAAGCAAAAAACATATTATAGCAATCAAAATTAATCCTTTAATTATAAGAAGCAAATATAATCCTAAAATGAAAGATATAAAAGAAGAAAGTGAATATAAAGACATTTTTGAAAATTTAAAAAGTTTAAACTATTTTCATCTAGGTTATAATAATTACTTTGAAGGTTTAAAACCAAGATTTGAGTCGATTATAAATATAAATAAACCGATAAACGAATTATTTAAAGCAGTATCTAAACAATTTAAAACCAAAATTAAAAAAGCGAATTTTGAAGGGATTAAGATCTATAAAGGCAGTAAAGATGATTTAGAGTATATTTATAATCAAGCTAAAGAAAAATATAATAGAGATATATCTTATTATCAAGATGCATATCACTACTTTGAAAAAAGCAAGAAAATTGATCTATATTATGCAAAAATGGATACAAAAGCATACTTACAAAGTGTCCAAATAATGTATCAAAAACAAGTTGAGAAGTGCAACAAAGCAAATAGTGAGGTTTTTAAAAATAGAGAAAATCAAAATAATAAAGCAATTAATAAGAAACTATATGAAGAAAATATTTTAAATACTCTAAAAAATGAATTAGTATATGCAACTAATCTACTTAGAGAAAAACCTGAAGGAATAGTATTAGCAAGTGCATTAATTGTTAAACATCAAAAAACAGCTTATTTATTCATGGACGGATATAGTACAGAATATAAGAAGTTTTCCGCAAAACACTTACTTATTTGGAAATTAATTGAAAAATATTCTTTAGAAAAATTTAGAAAATTTAACATGGGAGGAATTGCTAGTTTCTACTTAAAATCAAATGAAAATAAGTTCAAAGGATTAAACGAATTTAGATTAGGATTTGGCGCAACAGGATATGAATACACTGGAGACTTTGAACTAGTTACAAATAAATTCTTCTATTTCTTATATCAAACATTATCACCAATACTAAAAAAAATTAAAAAGAAGAAAAAAAACACATCAAGAAGAAATGATGATACAGATGCTGATGTGGAAACAAAAGAAAAGAAACCTAGCTTACTAAGTTTACTTCTAAATAGAAAAAAGAATGATGAATAAAATACAAGGATTTATTCCTTGTATTTATTTTATTTTATTTTATTTTATACTTCTAACTTTACTTATAGATTATAATGAAGCTTATTATGTAAAAGCACCATTACTTCTTTTTTTATAACTATATCCATCTTTACCTTTTTCATTAGATTCAGAATTCTTTGAATTTAATAATTCTTTTTTATAGTTTTTTAATTCACTTATCTTTTCTTCAGTTGATTTATCATCACTTTTTTTATCTAATTTATTATTATTATTTTCTTCTTCAAGAACAATACTTATCCTTTCATCTAATTTAAGTTTTTCTGCAAAATTTTCAACACTACCATACTTTGATTTAATTGCTTCTCCCAGTTTTTGAAATTCATATCTTACTTTTTGTTTTTGTTCTTCAGCACTCATTTCAGCAGCTATTCCTTGCGCACTAACAATATCAAAATCAACATCATTCCCAATCCTTTTGTCATTATACTTAAAAGAAATCTTTCCCTCTTGACCATTTTCATTAAAAGTAATTGTAATTATTTCTTTAGATTTATCGTTTATTTTCTTAGAAGATATTTCATTTATTAATAATATAACCATTGCGGCTAATCCAGTAGATTTTTTTTCATATAATTCTTTTTCTTTACTTGTCATTTCTTCTACACAATCAAGAACATTCAATTCATCTAAAAATTGTGCTCTAAAATTACTATAATCTATCATATTTTTAAATGAATATAGAACATTTAAAACTGGAATTAGTTTTATAATAAATGTCTTTTGTTCCTGTTTAGGTTGAGCTGAATTAACAAAATCAGATAATCGCTTAATTTTCAATTTATACCCGCAATCAGCAACATCTTTAAACATTCTTAATACTAACGATATATCAACTCCTTTACTAATAAGATAAGTTGACACCCATAAAATTAATAATTGTAACATAACTCCTCCTTAAAACAATGAATTATATTATAATACAGCCCCCATTACTTGTCAAATTTTCAATTTTGAATATTCTAAAGTTAATGATATAATATATCTCCAAGGGGGATAATATGAATAAACTATATATTCAAAACTTAGGCTTAATTATTACTAATAAATGTAATTTAAATTGTAAACATTGTCTTAGAGGAAAATGTTCTAACAAATCAATGAGTGATGATGTAATTGAAGCAACACTATCGCAGATTACTGCAATTGGAGTTCTTCATTTAGAAGGAGGAGAACCTACTCTGGCTATCCCAATCATTGAGAAAATACTAACATTCATCATCAAGAATAAAATTTTGGTTGATAAAGTATCTACTGTAATTAATGGTACAAGATACGAATCTAAACTAATAGAATTATATGACTATATTCAAGAATATATAAATAAATATAGTAATGAAACTTCTAAAATAGTAGTATCTTTCGATAAATATCATGTTGAAGAATTAAGAAGATTAAAATTACTTAAAGATTATATAGAAAATACAAGTAAATATGCAGAATCTGTTTATTATGATGGATATTACGAAATTCATAATAAATTATTTCGTGAAGGTAATGCAGTTAATTTAGATAAAAAACTAACCGTACCATTAAGGCCAATGAAAACATTTGCTACATATGTAGGTAAAAATAATACCTTTGATAAAATTAATGAATTATGTAATATCGGTCCAATAGTTACTATAAATGTTGATGGAACAATTACTGAATCTGATGCATCATTTAAAAACCAAAATACAATTTATAACTATGGTAATGTATTAAATGAATCAATTATAGAATGTCTTTTAAGAAACAAAATGAAAACAGTTAAACCTAATAAGTTTGAAAGAAAAGTAAATAAACAAATTATGAAGTATTTTACTTATAAACATTAAAAATACAGAAACACATTCTGTATTTTTTTATTATTTTAAATCTAATTTCTTAACCTTGACAATTTGTTTGTCATCCTCATAAAAACGTATCTTATGTCCTAAGTGATTAGATAAAAAATCTCTTGATGTTCCTACTATGTTAAATTTATCATAATCATTATTGCAATTATTAACTAGAGCATTAATTCCATCAATAGCCTTTATTCTATTATTATAAACCTCATTATCCTTAGAATGGCAACTATCATCTAATAGTATATGCGATATTTTAGGATGATTCAAGTGATATGACTGTCCCAAATGGTATTTATTTTCTGTATTCTTAAATGCTTTATAAAAACTGGAGTAACTATCTGTACCAATAATTACAACATTATCAAGTCCTAAATATCTAAGATCATCATAATAGTCTGATAATGTATAATTAACTTTATATGCATTATCTACTTTATAATCAGAAGAATACTCAAAAGAATTGTATGATGTTAATATCCTTGTACCATTATAATTACAGTAACCATTACCAAACACTATTTTTTCATTATCATTTGATATGTGTAATAATCTTTCATAAGCATATAAAAAACGATAATCTCTTATAGTAGATACCGATACCACTACCTCATCAGCTTCTTTTTCTTTGCGATAATTCTCTAAGGCATCATAAAAATCTAAAATAAACTTTTGAGTCCCCGGCAGAACTTCAATAAAATCAGAACACTGATATTTAATCAATTTATCAATTAAATTATCTGCATCAAATATTATATATTCTATTTTTTTACTCATTGTATCACCCCCCTGTATTTCCATTATAACTAATTCATAATAAAAACACAAGGCATAAAACCTTGTATTTATTAATTATTCAATAATTTCTGAAATGTTACCAGAACCAACTGTTCTACCACCTTCACGAATTGAGAACTTAGTTCCATTTTCAATAGCAATTGGAGCAATTAATTCAACAGTCATTTCAACATTATCTCCAGGCATAACCATTTCTACACCATCTGGTAAAGTAATAGTTCCTGTAACGTCTGTAGTTCTAAAATAGAATTGTGGACGATAGTTTGAGAAGAATGGAGTATGTCTTCCACCTTCTTCTTTACTAAGTACATAAACTTGAGCTTTGAACTTAGTATGTGGAGTAACTGATCCTGGTTTAGCAAGAACTTGTCCTCTTTCAACTTCTTCACGAGCAATACCACGTAATAATACACCAGCATTATCTCCTGATTCAGCATAGTCTAATTGTTTACGGAACATTTCAATTCCTGTAACAACAGTTTTCTTAGTTGGTTTAAGTCCAACGATTTCAACTTCGTCATTAAGTTTTAATTGACCTCTTTCAACACGTCCTGTAACAACAGTTCCACGTCCAGTAATAGTGAATACATCCTCAATTGGCATTAAGAATGGTTTTTCAGTATCTCTAGCTGGAGTTTCAATCCAAGAGTCAACTGCATCCATTAATTCCATAATCTTTCCAGTCCATGCAGGATCTCCTTCAAGAGCCTTAAGTGCAGAACCACGAATAATTGGAGTATTATCTCCATCGTATCCATATTCAGTTAATAATTCTCTAACTTCCATTTCAACTAAATCTAATAATTCTTCATCATCAACCATATCACATTTATTTAAGAATACAACCATACGAGGTACTCCAACTTGACGTGATAATAAGATGTGCTCACGAGTTTGAGCCATAGGTCCATCAGTAGCAGCAATAACTAAGATTGCTCCATCCATTTGAGCTGCACCAGTAATCATGTTTTTTACATAGTCAGCATGTCCAGGACAGTCAACGTGTGCATAGTGTCTCTTATCAGTACTATACTCGATATGAGCAGTATTGATAGTAATACCACGTTCCCTTTCTTCTGGAGCCTTATCGATATTATCGAAATCAACTTTAACGTTACCATTACGTCCAGCAAGTACTGTAGAAATAGCAGCAGTTAAAGTAGTTTTACCATGGTCAACGTGTCCGATTGTACCAATGTTAACATGTTCTTTTGAACGATCAAATTTTTCTTTTGCCATTTAAATTTCTCCTCTCTTTTTTCTACATATCTAATTTTATATCATTTAATTAAAAATAGCAATACTTTTTTTATTTTTTCTAACGATTTAGGAAAGTATACATAAGTATACTAACCCAAATTATTAGTTTCCACTTTTCTTAATAATTTCATCAGCAATGTTCTTAGGAACTTCTTCAAAATGATCTGGAGTCATAGTAAATTGTCCACGACCCTGAGTATTACTTCTTAAAGAAGTTGCATAACCAAACATTTCTGATAGTGGTACCATTGCATCGATTGCAAGAGCATTACCACGAGACTCTTGACCCATAGGACGTCCACGACGAGAAGTAATATCTCCCATAACGTTTCCTAAATATTCATCAGGTACAACAACTTGTACTTTCATGATTGGTTCAAGTAAAATTGGTTTACATTTATTCTTTGCTTCTTTAAGCGCTAAAGATGCAGCAACTTTAAATGCCATTTCGCTTGAGTCTACATCATGATAAGAACCATCAAATAATGTAGCCTTAACATCAACCATAGGGAATCCTGCAAGAACTCCTGTTTTCATAGCATCTTGTAAACCTTTATCTGTTACTGGAATATATTCACGAGGAACTACTCCACCAACAATTGCATCAACGAACTCATATCCCTTTTCAGGATTTGGTTCAAATTTAATCCATACGTGACCATATTGTCCACGACCACCAGATTGTTTAATATACTTACCTTCACATTCACCTGCTTGAGTAATTGTTTCACGATAAGATACTTGTGGCTGACCAATATTAGCTTCAACACCAAATTCTCTTTTCATTCTATCAACGATGATATCTAGATGTAACTCACCCATACCAGCGATAATAGTTTGACCAGTTTCATGATTAGTTGATGCTCTAAATGTAGGATCTTCTTCTGATAACTTTTGTAAAGCAGTAGCCATCTTATCTTGATCTGCTTTTGACTTAGGTTCAACAGCAAGCTCAATAACTGGCTCTGGGAATTCCATAGATTCCAAAATGCAAGCCTTCTTTTCTTCACATAAAGTATCTCCAGTAGTAGTATTTTTAAGTCCTACTGCAGCTGCAATATCTCCTGTATATACATCAGTAATTTCAGAACGATTATTAGCATGCATCTGCAAAATACGTCCAATTCTTTCTTTTGAATTCTTAGTTGCATTTAAAACATAAGAACCACTAGATAAATGTCCTGAATAAACTCTAAAGAATGTAAGTCTTCCAACAAATGGATCTGTCATTACCTTGAAAGCAAGGGCAGAGAATGGTTCAGAATCACTTGGATGTCTTACAATCTCATTTCCGTCTAAATCAGTACCTTTAATAGATTCAACATCTACTGGACTTGGCATGTAGTCAACAATTGCATCAAGTAATAATTTAGTACCTTTATTACCTAGTGCAGTACCACACATTACAGGGAAGAATTTAACTGCAAGTACACCCTTACGAATTGCACTCTTAATTTCATCTACACTAAGTTCTTCGCCTTCTAAATATTTTTCCATTAAAGCATCATCAAATTCAACAACTGCTTCAATTAATTCATTTCTCTTTGTATCAACTATATCTTTTAAATCAGCAGGAATTTCAATTTCAGTTGGTTCTTCTATTTGCTGTCCATCATAATGGTAAGCTTTCATAGTTACTAAATCAACTATTCCATCAAATTCACTTTCTGCTCCAATTGGCCACTCAATAGGTGCATAATTAACTCCTAGTCTTTCACCAATTGATTTTAAAGACATTTCGAAACTTGCACCAAGTTTATCCATCTTATTACAGAAAATCATTCTTGGTACTTTAAATTCATCTGCTTGTCTCCAAACAGTTTCAGTTTGTGGTTCAACACCAGCATTCGAGTCAAGAAGTGCAACAGCACCATCAAGAACACGAAGAGATCTTGATACTTCAACAGTAAAGTCAACGTGCCCTGGAGTATCGATGATGTTTAATCTATGATTTTTCCAGTAAGCAGTAGTCGCTGCTGAAGTAATAGTTATACCACGTTCTTGTTCTTGTTCCATCCAGTCCATTTGAGATTCACCATCATGTGTCTCCCCTATTTTATGGATTTTACCTGTATGGAATAAGATACGTTCAGTCATAGTAGTTTTACCCGCATCAATATGGGCCATAATACCAATATTACGAGTATTCTCTAAACTATATTCACGAGCCATATATTATTTCCTTTCTACCATCTATAATGAGCAAATGCCTTATTAGCCTCTGCCATCTTATGAGTATCCTCACGTTTCTTAACAGCTGCACCAGCATTATTAGATGCATCTATTAATTCATTAGCAAGATTCTCAGCCATAGAGTGTCCGCCACGAGTTCTTGCTGCATTAATTAACCAACGAAGTCCTAATTCTTGACGACGAGCAGGTTTAACTTCAATAGGTACTTGATAGTTAGCACCACCTACACGACGAGACTTAACTTCTAAAGCAGGTTTAATATTTTCCATTGCTTTATTAAATATATCCATAGGATCCTGATTAGTTTCTTCTTTAATTCTATCAAAAGCATCATATACTATTTTTTCTGCAATACCTTTTTTACCATCTAACATAATACCATTAATTAATTTAGTGATAACTTTAGAATGATATATAGGATCTGCTAATACATCTCTTTTAACAGCACGTCTTTTACGCATATTATTCTCCTTTCTTTATATTTTTTTAATTATTATTTAGTTTTTGGTTTCTTAGTACCATATTTACTACGTCCTTGACGACGAGCATCAACTCCAGCAGTATCTAAAGTACCACGAATAATGTGATATCTAACACCGATTAAGTCTTTAACACGTCCACCACGGATCATAACAACACTGTGCTCTTGTAAATTATGCCCTTCACCAGGAATGTATGCTGTAACTTCCATATTATTAGAAAGTCTAACACGAGCATATTTTCTTAAAGCTGAGTTTGGTTTTTTAGGAGTCATAGTTCCTACACGAGTACATACACCACGCTTTTGTGGAGCATCCATTTTAGTTTGAACTTTATCCTTACTATTATAACCAATATTTAAAACTGGTGACTTTTTCTTCTTAGTCTTCTTAGTTCTGTTCTTTCTTACTAATTGATTAATTGTTGGCATGTTTTCCTCCTTTCCACACATCCACGTGTCTCACAAATTATCTAATTAAAGATTTGCATACGCAAACCTAAATTAAATCTTAATTAATATATCAAAAACTTATTTGTTTGTCAATCAAATATTGAAACTTTTTTTAAAAAATGCTACAATGTATACAGATGAGCAAAAACTCATATAATAAAATGGATACATTTGAAGTGGGTATCAGATGCATCCTTACCTTTAGGAAGTATCCGAGACAGACTTATAATGACTCAGATGCTTTCTAATTAGTCAAAATTATTATGATAATTAAGACCAAAATGATTACAAGTAATTGTAATTCTTTTTTTGTCATAATATCACATCCTCCCAAAAAATACTCTTCCAAAACCCACTTTTCGTAAATCTTTTTTTCTTTCAGGAAGGAAACATCTGAATTTCAAATATATCCGAAAAATTATTATACCGCCAATGCATAAATAGTCAATAATTATTTTGCTTTTTTATATACTATTACTTTATTATGATCATCATACTCTATTTTATCTTCAAAAATTATACTTAACGCATTACTAGTTGCACCATTTACAGAACTATGTACTGCAACTAAAGCATCGTTATATAAATATTTATCTAAATCTCTTTTTATAAACAGCGGATATTTAACTGCAGCATCAAGATTCATCCAGTCAAATATATTGGATAGAAATGCTGCATTAAACTTAATATCAGAAGGTAATTTTTCAAGAACATCAAAAACATCTGAACATAAATACTTAATATCTATATTCTCAAGATTATTCTTTGTTAGATAATATTTATCTCTATTTAAAAATCCATCTTCACTTCTATTAATATAAGAATCTCCATTACCAATTAAGTAACTAGTAATATCATGATTATTAAATTCACTATATAAACTATCCCAAAACCTAACTGTATTGCCATCAAGATAATCTCTCACCTTTTTATAATAACTAACATCAAAATATCTTTTATAATCAGTATTATAAAAATAATTTAAGAATTCATTACGTTCTAATATACTTAGTGATTTAATCTTTAACTTTGCCATATGTAGCGCAAGAGGATTATAATCAAATGCATAAATACTTTTCGCTCCACAACATACCGCTTGTAATACGTGATCTCCACTACCAAGTACAGTAAAAACATTACCATCATTAATCGGAAAGTATTTAAATGTTAATTTTTAATTTATTATAACCAGATGTTTTAAAATTATTTTATCCTAA
>CAMJTE010000043.1 GCA_946408655.1 uncultured Caryophanales bacterium
AAAAGACTACTGTCTTTAGTTTACAGAATTAATATAAACTTTTTCAGCAGTCTCCGATAAAGTCTTATATTTTCAGGCTTTTTTTCTCGTTTTCTACATAACTAAATTTTCTACATAAATATAAAAAAATAGAACATATAAAATGTTCTAAATAATTGTATTATCCTTTGTATTATAATGCTTTTCTTAATATTTTTGTTTTATGCTTTATGTGTCCTAGAGGTATAGTGGATATCCAAACGGCGGATGTTGTAACCAAGGTGGTTATGGTACTGGATATGGTACAACTATAATCTTAGTATTATTTATATTACTATTAATCGTTATTGGCGCTCGTGCTTGAGGCGGAAATAACTTTAATAACTAACTAAAAACACTACCTTAATTGGTGGTGTTTTCATATTTAAACTCCATACTCTTTCATTTTACTTATTTCAACTTGTTGCAATTCTCTTATCATATTTGCTAATCCATCAATATCATAATTAGCTAAATATTCAAAATACTCAATCCTTCTTTCTTCTGGTATTACAATTGGTATTTCTCCACTCGAAATAAGTTCATGATTAATTAAAACTCTACCAGTTCTACCATTACCATCCTCAAATGGATGAATATGTTCAAAGTTTATATGGAAATTAGCTATGTTTTCAATTAATGGTAAATCACTATTTTCATAATTATATAACAATTCACTCATTTTACTAGGAACTAAAAATGGCTCCGGTGGTACAAAATCAGCACCTTTAATAAAAACTTTTCCTTTTCTAAAACCAGTCGTATCTTTAATATTTTTATTAATTAATTCATTAATTTTAATTATAATTCCATTACCAAGTTTTCCATTATTTTTAAGCGAATGAGTAAGTGCATATTTTAAATTTATTGCTTCATACAATTCCCTAGGATTTACATTTTGTAATGGCAAAGATTCATCCATAAAAAGTATAGAGTATGTTTCTGCATAAGATAAAGTATTTCCTTCAATTGCATTAGAGTTTTTCACACTTCTTGTTATAAAATTTTCATAATAATCTTGATTTTTAATAGCTTCTAAAAACCTATTCATTTTATCACTTCCACAATTTCATTTTATCATGTTTTATTAAAAATTACTATATCTGATAAATGCAAAAATTATAATTTGTTTTTTAAATCAGTATTTAACAGTCTAAAGCTAAAACTATAATCTCATCACTTCTTTTTAATTTCATTTTTATTACACCCCAAAATTAACTTCCCATACATTACTTTATTAATAATATTTTACAAATGCATCATTCTATGAAGACATAATAGGAAAAAGAAGAGTGTTGCTATTGTAAGATTTATTGCAATAAATAAGAAGTATCCACTATGAACTCTATTATTGGTTATAACTATTTTAGAGTTTTCTAATCTATTTCCAATATATTTATAATGTTTTGGGCTTAATATGTTTATTTTATTATTCTTTTTATCATATATAACATATACATCATCATCTACACTTAAATATCCATTGTATTCAGATTGACTAACTTTTTTTCTTTCAGGTATTCCTGTTAAATATACATAACAATTTCTACTTTTTCTCCCACCACGTTGTTTTTTTTCAATCGTTGCAACAGAAATTGTCCAATCATTATTATCTACTGTTTTCCCAGTTCTTATAGAAAGGGTTGTGCTTACAAACGCTAAAGCAACAAAGCATAATATCAAAATTACTTTTAAAAATAATTTATCTTTGCTTTTTTTCTGTTTATTGTTTTTTATAAATATAATAGCTAAAAAAGGAAGAAAGATTATTATAGGATAAATCGTTGATACGATATTTAAAGTATAACTATGATTTATTAGATTGGTAATACCGTTATCAGTTATTTTGATTGGTACTTTACTAATTGACTCAAAATATTTTACATAATTAGAAATTGCTGTCTTTAATGAAAGTAAAAATATAATACCGAAAAGCAGTGCCAAACAGATATTTATAGTTTTAATATTTTTTCTTTTCTCATTAATATCTACTTTTACATTAACATATTTATCTAGCCAACTATTATCTATTTTATTACTTTTTTTATTAATTATATAATCTCTTCCTAAATCCCTTGCAATTTCATTTATTACGTCATTCATTTCCAAATTATTAATAAGTTTGTGCGGAATTTTATAATAACCTAGGTATGTACCAATTATATTACCTGTTATTGCTCCAGTTGCACTACTATTTCCGCCATGACTAATTGAACACATTATTGCATCATTAAAACTATTTAAATATTTTAAACAAGAATAAAGCGCTATGGCAAAAGCCTCTTCAGCTTTATATCCTTCTCCTAACTTTCTTATTGCCTCTATATCAGATATATTTTGTTCACTTAAATTTATAACTTTATTCATTAATGTATTAAAATACTCTTTTGTTTTTTGATCATATATATCTACCTTATTACATAAATAAATTGCATCAGTTAAAGAATCTTTTATACTTTTATTAGTTGTAGATAAAAAATGAATTAATAATGATAATGCATAAGACGAGATAATTACTAAAGGATGCCCATGTGTTAATGCACTTGCTGATGCTGCAAGCATTCCTACTTCTTCTTTAGTTTTTAAATATAATCCAATAGGTACAACTCGAGTAATAGCAATAGCTTCATTGTTATTATTAATAGGCTTTTCTACTGTTCCTCTCAAACCAGATTCTAATATTTTTATACAACTATTATCTGTAGTCCTAGATACATTTATCTCTGATAAATCTCTAATCCAAGACACCTTTTTTTCACAATCTTTTGATGTTTGCGTTTGTAACCAATCTAAATAACTTAAATAAATTGTTTCTCTATATAACAAATCTGTTTTGTTAATACTATACTTTGTAAACTCATAAAGCAAGGCATTAGCTGTAAATAATGCCGTTTGTGTATTATCTGAAATAGTTATTTTATTATTAGATTGTTCAGACTTTCCAACTCTATTATTTTTTCTTTCATAACCTAATGCATCACCAATCGCTCCACCTAACATACAACCCTTAATTTTATTTATATTTTTCATCTATACCTCCATAATCATTTTACCATATGTACATTTTGTTGTAAAATAATTGCAATCTAAATATATTCAAAAACACTATCATATAGGTAGTGCTTTTAAATATATTTTTTCTTTATAATATAAACAACTAATATACTAGTTCCCAAAGCCAAGAAAGTTCCAAATAAAAGGAAAATATTATTATTAGACATTTTAGTATTAGGAACACTAACAACTTCACCTAAATCATTTACATTTTTAGGATCATATTCATATTCAACATTTACAACTATATCATCTGTCTTATTATCCGAAACATTTGTATCGTCATTTAAATTATCTGAAGTATTATTATTACCAGCTGTGTTATTATTGTTTGAAGTATTATCATTATTTGATGCATTATTATTACCATTATCCTGATTATTACCATTTTCTGAATTGTTATCTAAATCGCCTGAATCATTGTCACCATTAGATATATAATTTACATTCGAAGATAGAACAGAAGAATTTTCTGTAACTACCAAATAATTTAAATTATCAACTATTCCATTGGAAATATCAACATAATATATACCAATAGGAACATCTTCAACCAAAACTTCACTACCAGTTATTGTTTGTTCTTTTACTATATTATTGCTTGAATTTTTAATATAAATTTTCTTATTTCTTAAGTTATTAACATTATCAGTAGTTATATTAAATTTAACATTTCTACTAATATTATTACTATTAATATAATTCTTTATATCATTATTTTCTACAACAGAATATATCCCTCTTAAATTTAAATTACTTGCAATTGTAGTTGCAGTATTTCTACTTACTAAATATGCAAGTGGATAAACCATAGGATATTTTTTTGAATATGTTTCTTCCTCTGCTGCTAAACTTGGAAATATTTTAACTGAATTGAAGTATGGTATAACATTATAACCTGTACCTTGTGAAAAGTAGATAGCAAATAAATCTGCATTAGCTATATCATTATCTTCATTACGTATTCTTCTATATTCGCTAGAAGCTTTAGCCATTGCATCCTTCATACCTATCTTATCAAATAAGTTTGTAAATGCAAATAGTCTTTCATAAAAATGATATTCCTTATTTTCTCCTTCATCATCAACTAAATTATTAAATTCAGAAACACCTTCTATAACACTCATCATTTCTTCTTGAGTATGCCTTTCCCACATAAATCCACCATCATCAGCATTTAAATATTTTTGTTCCTCGTAATATGCAAAAAAATTGTTTCCTACCTCGCTAATATTTAATGAATTATCACTATTAGTATATCCGTGCTGATATGCATGTCCAATCTCATGAAGCGGTGTCCAAGATTTTTCTAAGAAACTAGATAAACTAGTACCTGTTTTTGATATATAACCATAAGCACGAAAGCAAGCAGAACCAGGGCCATGAATATCTGTTTTAATAAAAAATTTATTGTCAAAATTGTAATCATAATTATTTACTGCATTTTTAGAAAGTCCTACATATTCATCATAACTATTAATTACACTATCATACCAATTTAGCATATCATCAATAGAAGTAAAACTATAGGTACCACGTCCAATTATTCTATCCTTATCTTCTCTAGGTACTAAAAATGTTACTCTATCAGCTATTATAACTGCATAATTTTGACTATTATTAGACCATTTATTAAAGAATTCAGTCTCGTTTCCACCTTTTTCAAATACAGTAATATCTTCCACGCCATTTTTATCTTTTATTTCATACGAAAGTGATTCATAATCAACATTGTTTGTTCTTAGAAATGGAACACTATCAACAGACGCAGTAATAGTAACCCAGTCATTTCCAATAGTATATGCTTCATTTCCATCTCTTTCAGTTTCACGATCATTATTAAAAATATCTAATTTAAATGATTTATTGTCTTTTGCTCTTATAGAAAAACTAGAGCCAGCAGGCATATATATACCTAAATGTTGCCTATCATGTGAATGACCCCTATAAAGTCGAGCCTTAATAAGAACATCTTCTACAGGCAAGGTATAAGCTGTTCCTGTAATAATTTCTCCGTTATCATCTGCTAAAACGTTTAAATTATTAACAAAGCCTGCAATTATCATAACAATTATTATTACAAAAATCCTTCTACTATTCATATTACCACCGCTATTATTATAACATACAAATTGTAATTTTGATAAAAATATATCAATTTTTTTTACAATAAAAATTTTTATTTTCTAGAAAAGTATGCTATAATATAGCCTGGCAGGTGGTATTATGTTTAAAAAACTAAATATCTTAGACGAAAAAGAAAAATCACTTAGAAAAAAAAGTATTGATGCAAAACTACCAATAAGTGAGGAATATAAAAAAATTATTAAACAAATAATTGATGAACTAACATATAGTCAAATAGAAGAATTAGCTGAGAAATATGATTTACGTCCAGGTATGGGACTAGCTTTTCCACAAATTGGAATTAACGAAAGAATAATAGTCATAGTTCATGAAGTAAATGATGGTAAATTTGATGAATATGTTGTAGTAAATCCTAAAATAGTTAGTTATTCAAGCGAAATGATTGCAGCAGAAGCTGGAGAAGGATGTTTAAGTGTAAATCGTGATGTAGAAGGTCATATAAAACGCCATGCTAGAGTTACTATCGAAGGATATGATATAAATGGTAACAAAATAAAAATACGTGCTCGAGAAGAATTAGCAATTGCTTTTCAACATGAAATTGATCATTTAGATGGAATACTATTTTATGATAGAATAGATAAAAATCATAGATTTTACCAAGAGTATGAATTGAGGTTGATATAAATGTTTAAATATATGTTAAAGTATATAATCCTTGCAATAGTTGCATGTGCACTTTCAATATTAATTTACTATACTGCATAATAAAGGAATAAGTATCTTACTTATTCCTTTTAAATATATTTATTAATCTTTTTTTCTTAACATCAATACCATTTGATTCACCTTGTAAAAGAATGATATTATCAGACTGATTTCTTTTACTATAGTTCTGAATATACTTTTTATTCATTTTAAATTTTTGTTTAAGCATTTTTTTCTTCTGTACTAGTAACAATCTTTTTTTAATTAATTTATTTAATTTATGTTCTAATAAAGCATTCCTATTGGAAATCTTTTTATATTCATTAGCAATCGCCATAGTATCAAATCCATATCTTGTTTCATATCTAATTAAATCATTTAAAGTATTTTCACATCCATAAATATCTATATCAATTTTAGATATCTCTTCATTAACTCTTTTTATTTCTAAACCAATCCTAGATATCTCTTTATCTATTTGAATGTTTTCTCTAATCATATCAGATATTGGACAATCTGTTTTTTTATCAATCATATATTTTCATTCCTTTAATATTTTAATCTTTTCGCCTTAGGTATAAAGTAAGATTCTGGTACTTTATCAATTTTATGAAAGCATATATCATCAATCCTATTTAATACTTTATAACAATTCTCTATGTTATAATTACATTTTTCTGCATTTCCCACACACGTATTTAAAATTCTACTATACCTATTCTTTTGTAACATCAATTCTCTTTTACTATTCTTATAATCATTAAGTTTATTTCTTAATTCATCTCTATATCTAGTAAGCTTATTTAATTCATCAATAATCTCACAATAATAATATCTAGCATCATTGATCTTATTAATCTTGCTTTTATTGTTATTCCCTAGTAATAAATTATGATTATAAGCAACTAAAGCTCTACCCTTTTCTAAAGCTGATATTCTTTTATTAAGTTCATTAATTTCATTAATAAGTTTATCAATTTCTTTTAATACATCACTTAACTCTTTATTAACACCATTTAATTTTTTTTTATAATAATTACTATACCTTATATCATCTTCCTTACTACCTATAAAATATGATAAATACCATCTAGCATTAGCACGATATTTTTCAATATTACTTGAATTCAATTCGATATATTTTCTTTTCATAAAACCTCCTGAAATCATATTAACATTTTATTAATCTGTTGTCAAAAAATCTTCTTTCTTTTCTAAATAAACTACATCCTTATTTTTCATAAAACATATATCTTTATAATTACAAAACTCACACCCAATATTTTTACCAGCTATATTTTTAGGATTAATATCAAACCTTGCACTTACTACTCCATCAATACACTCTTCTACCTTATTACCTGCAAGGCTAATTAAATTGTTAACCTCATCATCACTTAGTACCTTACTAGTAGAATAATATGAATCATCACTTTTTACTTTAAGAGATTTAATCAAACTACTATCTTTATATGTTTTATCAAACTCTCCTATATATTTTGTATTACTATATCCAACAAGTTTATATTTAGCCTCTAATTTAGATACATCTTCACTCTTACCTACTTTATTTAGAATGTGTTGCAAATAAAATCCAGCAAATTTTGCTCCTTCAAATCTATGTGATGCGAGTAATAAATATATAGCTAACTGCATATTTATTCCATAATAATTAAGTGATAAATCTATAGAATCATTGCCTGTTTTATAATCTATTAAGGCATATATATCATTATCATACATTATCTTATCTATTATACCTACAAAAGAAATATCTATCTTATTATGATATTTAATTTCAATACGCTCTTCATAAAGTCTTTTCTTTAGTTTTATAAAATCATCTTGTTTTCTAATAATCTCTACTATAAAAGGTAATTCTTCCTTTAACTTATCTAAAAAGAATAACTCTTTATCACTTAATTCTATACTATTATCATTCAAATACCTCGTTATAGTCTCATTAATATCTATATCACTATCTAATCCTCGTTCTAATACATAATGAAATATAGATCCAATATACCTAGTAATAATCTCTTTATTAATATCTATCTTAAGTATATACTTTAAATAATACTTAAATGAACATTTATAATAATCATTCATGCTTGTATAAGATAAATTTAATTTATTATCTAAATATTCATATAAATCATTAGTATTAATTCTAACATACCTATTATCATAAGTATTATAATCAATATGATAATGTTTGCTATAAAGTGATAAATTACTATTTATATTACCATACTTAATTAAATCATCTAACATTATAGTAAGATTTACTTTATTACTAACATTAGAATAATTATATTTAGTAGGTAAACTGCCTTTTATAGATTCTATATCTAATATGTTAGCCTTATTAAAAGAAGTAAACGGACTTTTAAGTTTATATGTTATAGTTAAATTCTTAATATTTGTAAGTGCTCTTTTAATATTAATTCGTTCTTTTTTATTTAATAATTCTATTTTATCTAGTTTAGTTAAATCTCTAATATCATCAGTTATATAATAGTCATCAATATGTATTTTAGGAATAGACTCTTGATTATAATTTAGATAGAATACATATTCATCTTTTATATTGTTATTTATAATATCTATTACTTCTATCTCATTATCATAATGAATTTCTTTAGTAAGACTCTTTAACTCACTAATAATCATATCTTTAACTAAATTATAATCACTTATAAAATTATAACTATTTACGATATCTATTATTTTATCAATAGTGTCCCTATCACACTTATTATTCATTAGAATATCAATAGCCTTATTAATATCACTATCATAATTATCTATAAACATTCTAACAGTATTAGTAGAATATAAGTTAATACTCTTACCTATTTTTAAATTATACATATCAAATATTCTCTTAATAGAATTATCATAATCATTATTAATACCAGATAACTTTATATTAGATATATTAACTCCACTATCAATTAGTTCACATATCTTAATAGCTACATACTCTACTTCTTCATCCATTGTTTTAAATTCTATAATCTTTGGAGAATAATTATTATATTCTTTTTCTTTTATAGTAACACTTGTAATACTTTTTAACTCACTAATCATAATATTATCTGCCTTAGTTAATTCAACTGAATCAAATACTACTTCATTACTTTTCAAGAGTTCTTTAAAGAGTAGATCATATATAAGTAAATTATTATCATCTAAGTATCTTTTTATCTCAACTAACTTATCTAGTTTTTCATTATCATACTTCTTATCTTCTATATAATAAATGTTTTCTAAATACATTAAAGCTATGTCATAAGAATAATTATACTTCTTACACAATTCATATATAGTCTTTTTATCATAATCAAAATAAAACTTATGAATAAATTCTAATTTATTCATGTATTTAATATTACTAAGTTTATTTCTATTGTTTTTAAGTAATTCATATTTTCTATAATCATCACAAACTATAATCACAGTACCACCAATAAGATTATACAACATTTTATATAAAAGAAAAAGAACTTATAAATAGTCCTTTAATTTATCTACACATTCTTCTTGCATAGTTACATACTTACTTATAATCTCTTTCACTTCATCATCAAGAACTTTGTTATTAAGTATTCTTCTTCCTTCAATGATTCCCATGTTAGTCCCCTGAAGTAGTAATTCTGCAATTTTAGAATCACTTTTATCAGTTAGTGTTTTCATCTCTACTCCATACCATGTCATCACTTTATTTACTACACTTGTTTTATGAGGTTCATCTTCACTATTATACTTATCATATATTTCATTAATATGTTTAGAAATGGCCTCATAGTCTTTATACTGCTTATCTACTACATCCTTAAAATCACTACTATCAATCTTATCAATTATAAAATGTATTGCATCCATTCCCATGGTTGCTCCTTTATTAATTTCATCTAGTGCATTTATATTTTCTTTCATATTCGCCTCCACTATTATGGTGTGAAATAAGTAAAATTCTATACATTGTTATTGACAAAATTTAAAATATTATTATAATAATTATACAGAAAGGAAAAGATTATGAAAATATTAAATAAAGAAGATGGAGTTAATAAGCTTTATATTCAAAAAAACGACTTAATTCTTATTAAGCAAAAGTATAATACTATACCTGAAAAGTTGGATGAAGTAATTAGAAATGATGAAATAAATGTAAATAGTTTTATTGAAATCACAGATAAAGGATTAATTGGGTATATAAATTTATTTAAATGGGTAATTGATTATAAACAATATCAAAACATAACTGTTGATGAGTATAATAGTTTATACGAAAATTATATTCGTGATTTAGCAAAAATTGATCAAGAGATTTATTTCAAAGCAAATTCTAGTGATTTACAAGATTCAATTATTAGAAAACAAATAATATCTAAAAAGATTAATGATATATATTTGATACTTCAAAATGTATACAATGAAAAAAGAATTGATTTACCATTAGTTGTTGATAGTGATAAAGAAGGATATAAAGTTTCTAATGATAATGAAACTTATATAATTAAACAAGCTCTTGATCCAAATACTATTATTGTTGAAAATGAGAATCATGAAAAAATTGTTTTAGATGATTATACAATAAGTATGTTTAGTGCAATTATAAATAAAAGAAGAAATATACCTAATATTCATGATGAACATCAATTAACAATGGATGATGGTGATAGAAAAGCTATTATAACTTTTAATCAAACAAAAAAAGTAAAAGAATTAGTAAAAGCAAAGCCAATTTAAGCTTTGCTTATTTTTTAGTTATTTTTTCTTTTACATTCTTAAAAAAGAAAGTTCTAACCATATCAACAAATTCTTTAAACATTTTACTAGCTGTACTCTCAACTTTAGATGTATCACTTAACAGCTTAATAAACATTTTAGGTTTATATGCAATTTGCATAAGAGATGAAATATTATTCTTACTAAATACTTCAAATATTTCTTCAACAAATTTTTTCTTTTCATCTTTATTATATTTTTCTAACCATTCATCCATTCTTTTTTTTAAATCTATTGATGATTTTTTTAATTCATCATCTATTAAATCAGAATCATCTACTTGCCAGTTAAGTGCAAAATGAGAAAGAACACCTACCTGATTAGTTTTAATTACCCTATTTTTAGTTGAATATAGCATTAATCCTACTACTGAATTATTAGGAATCACATGCATAAATCTATCTTCTATTTTTTTATATCTAGAACTATTCAATTGTTCCTCTAATAATCCCTGTCCATCATAAGAATAAATTTCTATAATTTTATTTTTTACAATAAAATTAGAATACATAGCTGCAACTAATGCGAGATTACCACCTTTAGAGTGTCCACCTAATATCAATTTACAATCTTTAAATGTAAAATGAGCATTCATATAATTAATCGCGCTTCTTTGGGATTTTACTGGAAATTTGTAGCACATCTCAAAGTCTTCCTTCCATCCAATCACTAAATCATCAGTTCCTTCAAATGATACATAAATAAATTTTGGTTTAATCTCTATTGAAAGCGCTGAAAACTGTTCTGAATCATTTATTATACTTTCATAATTGAATACAAGTAAATCTTTATATCTAGCAGTTTTATACATAGCTTTAAGTAATTTTATACCACCTTTTACTGCTAATATATTCTTGCCCTTATCATAATTATTAGAAAAAAATTCTTCTCCAGCTTCTTCTAAACTAATTTTTGTGAAACTATTTTTAGATACAATATGTTTAAAATCTACATACGATAAATTACTAAGTATTAATTTATCTACTCCATTTAATGGTTTATCATCAAAAGTTTTATTACCATGTTTTTCAATATAACTTATTAAATTCATAAATCACCATACTAAATATTATTTTTAATTACAATTTTGGTGCGATACAAGAGCCTATTTTGAACACTTATATCTAAAGAACAACTAATAAATATCAGTTCTATATATAATATAGCATATTTTCATAACTTTTTGTATAAAAAAATGAATTTTATGATATAATAGTTGCCTGTAAAGGGGAAAATTACAATGATTAATAATAAAATTGTAAATTATGTTAATAGTCTTTGTAATGGTTTAAATATAAGTGATTATATTGGAATTATAGTATATGGAAGTTATGTTGGAGAAAGAAATAATACTTTATCCGATTTAGATGTTATGATAATAAAAAGTAATTATGATACTCAAGACTGTGGTAGTTTAATGATTAACGGTGTAAGAGTAGAATACTTTATACAAGATATAAAAAGACTATATGAACTAATAAAAAAAGAAGTTGAAAATAATGATCCATCCCATTTAACCAAATTTGCAACATGCGAAATATTATTTGATACAGATGGTAAAACAAAAGAATTTATAGATTATGCTAGAACTTTATATAACACTAAAATAGCAACATCGTTTGGCGATGATGATAAGTTTTCAATTTTTTCTATAAATAATAGAATTGAAGATTTAGAATCACTAATTAATGATGATAGTTTCTATGCTGTTTACTATATGGCACTTGAAAGAATTAGAACCTTATATGCTAAAATAAATGGAATTATTGATTTACCACTTATGAAAATTGAGAAAATATATAAAGATAGTGAATTTGCAAAAAAATATATTTCATC
>CAMJTE010000044.1 GCA_946408655.1 uncultured Caryophanales bacterium
ATTTTGTCAAATTTCAAATCTAAAATTGTGACTTTTATTTTTGAAAAATCCCTAGCATCTCACGTTCTTGTAATAAATTTGCTTTTAACTTTTTATTCTTTTCTACTTCTTTTTCGAGTTTAGATTTTAATTTTAGAACTCTATCCAATTCTTTTTTTAGTTCTTTATCATTAGGTATACTTTTATACATAAACTATCTCCTTGACACTATCAATGATAGCATAGTTTATTACGCAAAAAAAGACTATTTTTTTACTAGCAAATAATGATATAATTGTATTAAAAAAGTTACAGATCAACTGAACTGTAACAAATTTTCTTATTTTGAAAGTGTTTGCTTAATATTATTATAGTTTACTTCAATAGTTTTACTATCCTTAACATTAATATTAACAACCTCAGAATAACTACCAATAATAGTAACTTTAGAACCACTTACTTTATAAGCGCCACTACCTGTTGTAAGTTCTAATGAATTATTATTACACTCATATAACTCATATGTAGCAGTTTTATTTTTATTTAACACAACATTAGATTCTTTATTTTTATCGCCACAGGTAATTTTTAATGTATAACTAACATCTTCGTTACCAATCGCACTTTCCTCTACTTTTTTTGTTGTAGTTTTCTTCTTACTACAACCACATCCACATAGTACTAAACACATTACTAATATAATTATAAATTTCTTCACATAATCAACTCCAAACTAATTTTATCACATTTATAAACTTAAGAAAAGAGATGAAAAATCTTTTTTTCTAAGTTCTAATGCTTCTTTATTTCTAGAATCATTAAGTAGCAGTCTTCCTACTTTATATCTATAAACTCTTCCTTTATAATTATTGTTACTTTTTAATAATTCATAATCTACTTTGATATAAACATTTAAGAATTTTTCTTTTATGCCTTTTCTAATAATAGTAATATTACTCATCATACTAGATTCATCAATTACATCTATAACTACACTACCATCATTCATATTAATAATAGGTACACTAGATACAATCTTTCCATTATCTTGTATATAGTAATACTTATTATCTAGTATTCCCTTTTCAATAATCATTGTTCTATTAATATCATCAATTAATTTTCTTACCTCTTCTATATTACATGATTTATACTTATAGGCAACATAACCATATAAATATGGAAGCAATTTATAAATTTCAGAGTCTTTATAATTAATCTTAATATTATAACTAGAATTAGGTTTTAATAAATAATCTAATTGTTCAAGCAACTTACTTGTAAACTTATGATTAACTATAGTATTACGACTAAAACCTACATGATACTGTTCTTCATATATTTTATTTAAACAATTTAATGCCTGTAGTTTAACCCAACATATATAATCAGTATCTTTATTGATCACTTTTCCACTATATAAATACTCATTAGCTCCAGTAATATTAACCGCTTCATATCTATAGTAATTATCATAATCAAATGTAAGTTTAATATCCATTTTTAAATACTTTAAGATATTATCATTAGTTAATATTGAATATAGAGAAACACTAGTTATATAATACATATTCTTATCTAAATAATTATCTGCATTCTCATACATCTCTTGAACAAAGTTTTGAAAATCAATCGCATCATAAGCTTTCTTTCTTTGTTTTAAAATACACTCTTCAATATATTCATTTAATAAGCCTGCAACACCTTGATTATAACTTCTACCATTAAGTTCGCGACAAACACCTACATTACCTAATTTAGCGGTAAAAGGATTAACCATTCCTAGCTCTGTTTTAAATTTATCATTACAATAATTAATTAAACTAATTGCATCTTCCATCGTATATACATCAACAATTAAATTATCGCTTCTATTAAACATTGATATTTTAGATGTAAAACTAATTCTATTACTAAGTAAATGTTTATAAATAAAAGGAATAACACTAATTAACTTATCACCCTTTACAGGTATTATAATATTAATACCTTCAAGTACACCAGGAATAGAATCATCATTAAAAAACACATTAATTAAATGATAACCGCCATTAATCGCACTTAAAAACTTAATATTAACCTCTTTATTTCTACTAGTAAAATAGTTTTCATACTTCTTTACACTATTCATAACAGATTTTACAATCTTATTTACACTATCAGTATTATCAACACCAGGATTATCGACACCCAAAGTACATAACTTATCAATTATTTCAGCCTTAGTTGGTGGTTCTAAAACAGTTCTAGAATTAACATAATTACTAAATATATTTAATATATTATTTATATCATACATCCTAATCACCCAACTTATAATCAGAGATATCCATCTCTTCTTTATCTATTTCATATAGTACTTCTATTTCTTCTATCTCTCCTGGTAATATTAATTCTTCCATATAATCACTCAATTCTTAACTAATTATACACTAAAATAATTGATTTAACAATAATATGCTCAAAGAAAAAATCAAGTATGGTTACAGTTAAGTTAAGCTGTAACTTTTTTAATACAATTAAATCATTCCACGGACTATATTTCTAAAGGGACAATTATTAATTCCCAGAAAAGATTAGAAATGGGGTTAATTCCTTAAACTAAAAATGTTAAAAATATTAATATAAAAATGTCAAAGTTATAACCTTAAAGTTTTAGCTTTGACATTTTTTAAACTTTTACGTCGATATTTTCATCACTTTCTTCGACTATAATTTTAATTGATATGGGCTTTGTTCTGTCCCTACTCCACCATATATTTTGATGTCAGATACTAGATACAGACTCGGA
Source organism: uncultured Caryophanales bacterium (assembly GCA_946408655.1). GTDB lineage: Bacteria > Bacillota_I > Bacilli_A > RF39 > UBA660 > RUG12438. The sequence goes on from CAMJTE010000044.1 coordinate 2,771, forward strand.
CGTACGCCATGCGAATTATTCACACCGTCGCTACTGACAAATCCATAAGTAGCAAGAGTTAACGCACTAGATTCATAGCTAGAATAAGGCGATAATAACCATTGAGTTGAATCACCATTAGAGTTGTAAATCCAACCATTTATTTTTCCAGATGATTGTCCACACCCATTATTTCCTCCATCAGTATAACATGTATTATCCACACCTAATGCATATGTATATGTATAATCACTTGGATACATTAACGCAATATTTCCAGTCCATGATGTACTTCTTCCACTATATACAGTTGTTCCTCTTTCCCAATTATAATATATTTCTGCACTGCTTGAATATGTATTATTGGCCCCTAAATAATATTTTGTTGTTGCAATCATATCTTTAGCAGTTTGACTTAATCCATTATAGTAATCACCAGTACTAGTACCATTTAGATATTTTAGAAGCGATGTATCTTTCCACTCATTAACACCATTTGAATCCCAAGTCATATTACTTGATAAATTTTCATTTCTTACTATCTTTATTCTTTGCTCTGTATTACCATTTCCATCTTCTACTGTGAATACTCAAATTATTCTCCATAATTCATTATTAAATGGTACATAGTTGTTTGGATTTACTCCTATGTATCTATAATCAGTTACTTCATAGTTTTGTTGAGTAGTTGCAGGATGTGTTAATGTATACATTTCAGAAGTATTTCCATCAGTATAATTTGTTACACTTGATCCATTTACTTTTTTTAACAGTACATCTGTTCCTCTTAATATTTTTCCATAATGATAATATCCATCATCTGTTGTTTCGTCTAATACTTCAATATCATTCACATTGCACTTAGTTAGATATACTGTACCATCTGGATTAACTATTACATCACAATTTATTTTCTTACCTGTATAATCTAATGTAAGTGTTTGATAATCATTAGGATATGAATTATTTGTATCGTGATACTCTTTTAATGCTTTTTCTAAAGACTTCGCGTACATATCTACATATTCATAATCTTCTAAATCCCTAGTATTATAATGGTACCACCCATCATCTGTACTTGAATCTTTTACATCAATATTATTTACTGTACATTCTGACATATATAGTCCACCATTTTCTTTCATAGACATTACATTACATACTACAGTTTGTCCAGAATATTCTACTGTTGGATTATGCAAATCTGTTGAAAATGTTCCTGTATCTAATAGATATGATGCAATTGCAAGTTCTACACTCCTTCCATATGCATCAACTGATCTCTTTCTAGCCAAAATCTTAGCTTTTCTTATGATATTCATCACAGCGGAGTTACTATAAGTGCAATTATTGCCATAATTACTAATACTGCAATAAGTTCCATCAAAGTAAAACCCTTTATCTTGTTACTATCCATTTTATTAATCCTCCTCTATCTAATAAGGTATCTTTTTTACTTACCTTATGACTGTATTATACTATATATATATATAGTATATATTAAGACTTTTTTTAAATTCTTACCTTATAGATTTATCAGTATAAATTCATTTTATATAGTTATGGCACTTTGCAAGAAAAAAAATAAGCGTTAATAGAGTGATAATATGACTAAATATAATTTTCTTTATACATTTATAACCTATTTATATGTATATCTTATATAAAATATCTTAGTAATATGTTTTATGATTAAAATCTGCTATTATTTTGCTTATAAAAGCGAAAAAGAAATCAATTATCGTTTGATTTCTTACTTTAGTTCTTTATAATAATTATATCTATCTTTTAACTGTTTTAAACACTTATCATATAATTCTTGATTACTACTTATTAAACTGAATCTAGTTTGTTTATCGACAAAAGTACGATATTTATCAAAATCAGTATTCTTACTATCAAATTTATATCCGTTTATTGGATGATATCTAAATGTTGGAAAGTATCCTGATTCTAGAGCTAGCTTTTCTATTTCATAGCTGTTAGTCATACCGCCTTTTATTCCATGTGAAATACACACTGAATATGCAATAACTATACTTGGTCCATTGTAATTATTTGCTTCAGTTAAAGCACGTATTACTTGATTAGGATTAGCCATAGATACTTGGGCTACATAACAATTAGGTATATTCATACACATACGTGCTAGATCTTTTTTATATGTCTTTTTACCTGTATCAGCAAACTCAGCAAGGGTACCTAAGTTAGTAGATTTACTTGCTTGACCTCCAGTATTAGAATATACTTCTGTATCAAGAACTAAGATATTTATATCATCATTGGTAGCAAGTACATGATCTATTCCACCATAACCAATATCATAAGCCCAACCATCGCCACCAATACACCATATTGATTTTTTAATAATATATTCTTTTATATCTTTTAAATCACTAGGTATATTATCAGTTAGGTTATCATGCACATATTTAGTTTTCTCATAGTCATCATAGTTATCTAACCATAGTTTAAATAACTCACTGTTTTCATTATCCATATTTTCTTCCATAATATGCTTTATTCTATTTCTAATCTTATTTATAGATACACTCATACCATATCCATATTCTGCATTATCTTCAAATAAGCTACTTGCCCATGGAATATTATAAGGCATACTAGGAACTATTCCACTATATATACTCGAGCACCCTGTTGCATTACTAATAATTAAATTATCAAATAATTGTGTTAGTAGTTTTAAATATGATGTTTCTCCACAGCCTTGACATGAACCCGGATATTTAAATTTAGCATCTATAAATTGACTACCTTTTAGAGTATTTCTATTATATTCTTTAACACTTATATTACTCTCTAAATAATCATAGACTTTTTGATAATGATTAGTAATACTATCACTAGTTGATATGAGTGCTTTTACATTCTTTAAACCAGGGCATACACTTACGCATCTCATACATCCAGTACAGTTATTTAATGAAAATGCTAGTGCAAAATATCCTTTTTTATCTAACGATGGAATTACATACTCTTTAATATAATTTGGAGCGTTATTATACTCTTCTTCACTTAATACAAATGGTCTAATTACTCCATGTGGACAAACAATACTACACTGATTACAGTTGATACAATTATCTTTAATCCAACTTGGTGTTATTTCTAAATTACTATTAGAATTACTTATACCATTTTTAAACGAACCATCACGAACAGGTATAAACTCTGATACTGGCATACTATTACCTTCTCGCTTCTTGATTTTATCATAGAAATCTAATACTTCTTCATCACTATTATCACTCTTATTAATACTAACTTTTTTTATATAATCAGGTACTAAACTAATAGCTTTTATATTAGCATCTATTACATCTTTTCCTTTTCTTTTAAACTTATTTCTAATATCTTCTATTAAATATTTAAACATAACCTCTTTATCTAAAAAGTTTGTTAAACTGATAATACTTGCTTCCATAATCATACTTATCTTATCTTTTAAATTAACTTCAAAGGCTATTTTATAAGCATTAATTGTATATACTTTAACATTTCTTTTAACAAGTATACCTTTAATACTAGACTTCATATAATTATTTAATTCTTCTTCGTTTTTTATAGTATTAATTATACATATACCATTTTCTTTTATATCTTTTACTAAATTAAAATCATTTAAATAATTATCTTTACTAATAACAAGTATACTTGGATTATCTACATAATATGTTTTTCTAATTGGAGAATCACTTACTCTTAAATGAGATACTGTAACTCCTCCTGATTTTTTTGAATCATACTGAAAATAAGCTTGAACATAATTATCAGTATTATCTCCTATTAGTTTAATTAATGATTTAGATGCACTAACCATACCATCTGACCCATAGCCATAGATTAGAATATCGTCTGTATCATCAATTACTGTATCAATCTTTTCTAATGATAAATTAGTAATATCATCTTTTATTCCTACAGTAAAGTTATTAATTGGATTATCTAGCATGGAATAAATTGCAGCAATATCTGATGGCGTCGTGTTTTTCGAAGACAGTCCATATCTACCTCCAACTATATTAATAGATTTATCTTTTAAGGCAGATAATATATCTAAGTATAATGGTTCACCAATACTACCGTGTTCTTTAGTTCTATCAAGTACTGCAATGTTCTCTACAGTGTTAGGTAAAACATTAAGTAAATGCTTAATACTAAATGGACGATATAAATGTACTTCTATTAAACCTACACTACTATCTATTTTATCGATATATTCTTTTACAGTTTCACAAACTGATCCCATAGCTACTATAACCTTAGTTGCCTTATCATTACCATAGTAATTAAATGGTTTATAATCTATTCCTACCTTAGAACCTATTTCTTTCATATAATATTCTACGATATCTGCTAAACTATTATAATCATTATTTTTTGCTTCGACACTTTGAAAATATATATCATCATTCTGATTAGTTCCTACTGTTTTAATGTTATCTGCTAAACTACGTTTTCTAAATTTATCTATTGCTTCATAATCTATTAAATCTTTATAATCTTCACTCTCTAATATTTTTATTTTATTTATCTCATGACTAGTTCTAAATCCATCAAAGAAATGCATAAAAGGAAGTGATGACTTAATACTAGATAGATGTGATACTGCAGATAATAGTGCGGCATCTTGTACTGATGATGATGCAAGCATACAAAAGCCAGTACTTCTTGCAGCATATATATCAGAGTGATCTCCAAATATACTTAATGCATGTGTTGATAAAGAACGAGCCGCAACATGGATTACTCCTGGTAACATCTCTCCTGCTATTTTATACATATTAGGTATCATTAAAAGTAATCCCTGTGAAGCTGTATAGGTGGTTGCTAAAACTCCACTTTGTAGAGCTCCATGTATAAATCCAGCAGCACCTGCTTCTGATTGCATCTCAACCAATTTCACTGTATCTCCAAAGATATTCTTAAATTTTTTATTAGAAAGTTTTTCAGTATTTTCCGCCATTGGACTAGACGGCGTAATTGGATATATGCCTGATACTTCTGTAAACAAGTATGAAGATAAACTCACTGCTTCATTTCCATCCATAGTAACTATTTTCATAATTTACCTTCTTTCTATATCTATTATACAATGAATTATTTAAAATTAAAATATTAAATTATGTAGATTTTTTTTAATAAATATTATATACTATAGATAATAAAGGAGGTTAGTTTGATGGATTTCATTAAGAAAAATCGTATGTGGATTACACTTGGTGGATTAGCACTTGTAATTATTGCATGTTTTATGCCGTTTGCCAAAGTATCCGTATTTGGATACTCACAATCTATTAATTATATAGATGGTGGACGTGATGGAATTATTGTTATAATTGCAGCTATTGTTGCAGGCGTATTAGTTTATCTTAAAAAAGAAAAATTTAGTTTAATCGCTTCTGGACTTGCAGCACTAGTTACAGTATATGATATTATTAATGTTGCAAAAGTAGCAGGAAAATCATCACTTGGTGGCGTATCAATATCTATCGGCGCAATTCTAATTCTAGTTGGTTTAATTGTTGCAATTGTAATGCCAGTAATTCCACAAGATAAATAATAATGCATATTAAAACGATATAAAATTTCCTTATATCGTTTTTTTATTATCTATTTTCTTCTCTAATAATTTCTTATATTCATCTTCTAAGAAATATATTTCTTTACTACTCATAAATAGTACAACTGCATTATCATATTCTAATAATTTTTCTGCCTGTCCTCGCTCAATATAATCTCCATTATTAAGTTTATTAATTATTGTATACGGAGTAATACCTGGATAATCTTCTGGATTTTCTCTATCATAGTTAATATCCATAACATATGCTTTATCAGCAAGATTTAAACTTTGAGCAAACTGTTCTGCAAATTCTTCTACTCGTGAGAATGTGTGAGGTTTAAATACAGCAATTATTTTTTTATCAGGATATTTTTGTCTTGCAGCTTTAATAGTTACTTTAACCTCTGCTGGATGATGAGCATAATCATCGATAATTACATCATTACCAATGAACTCTTCTTTAAATCTTCTTTCTGCACCTTTAAATGTTTTTAAAGACTTAGCTACTTCTTTAGCATTCATTCTCTCATAATGACATACAGCAATTACTGCAAGGGCATTTAGTAACATATGTTTCCCAAATAATGGAAGATCAAAATGTCCATAAAATTCATCTTCAATAATAACATCAAATTCTGTTCCGTCATTTCTATATTCAACATTAATAGCTTTAATATCATTATCTTCATCTAATCCATAGTAATAAATTGATGGTGTTACTTCTAGAGAATGCGTATATTGATCATCTCCACAAGCTATAACCATTTTATCTGCTTTATTAGCAAACTCCTGATAAGCACTAATCATATCATCGATATCTTTATAATAATCTGTATGATCTAAATCAATATTTGTAATTATTACATATTCTGGGTCATAATGAAGAAAGTGCCTACGATATTCACAGGCTTCTAAAATAAATCTTTTTGAATCCTTAGTACCATGTCCTCTTCCATCGCCAATTATATAGTTACAATTACCTAAATCCATATATATATGACTTAACATTGATGTTGTAGTAGTTTTGCCGTGACAACCTGATATACATACTGTATCAAATGTCTTAGTAAGTTTTCCTAGCATCTCTTCATACTCATATATTTTTAAATCCATAGATTTAGCTTTTATTAATTCAGGATGCGTATCTAATTTTAGTGCTGGAGAATATATAACAATAGTATCTTTATCCATTTCATTGTTCTCATCTGTATATATCTTAATACCACGACTAACTAATTTATCTTCTGTAAATCTATGTTCTTTTGCATCATCATAACCAACAACTTCAAAACCTAAATCATCAAGTAATAAAGCCAGCGCGCTCATACCAGTCCCTTTTATTCCAGCTAAATAATATTTCATATTATTACTTCCTTTCTTTTCTTTTTATTATTATATAATATATGACTAGGAATATTCAAGAGCTTATATTATTTTTACCTACCTATAAAGTTAATAATATAAGGACCTAATACTAATAACAATATAAGTGGTACAATAAACAATACTGATACTATACTTATCTTATTAGGTATTTTATTAATTTGACCTTTAATATCTAATATTTGTTTTTCTCTTAAATAATCTACTTGACTATTCATTGTATCTATTATACTATTACCAAAATAATTAGTCTGCATAATATTCATAATAATATTATTAATATTCTCAGATGGAATTCTAGCTTGCATATCTGATAATGCTTCTATTAATGATTTACCTACCTTAACCTCATTTAGACTCTTTTCAAATTCTCTAGATAATTCACTATGCACATTCTTAACTGTTAACTCTAAACTATTTTGTAAGTTTTTACCTGACTCTAATGTCAAGGTTAATACTTCAAAAAAATATAATGCCTCTCTATCTAATTTCTGTTCTCTTATTTTTAGTTTTCTTGTAATAAGTATATGATAAAAACTAAAATAATATGTTATTACAAGTAAAGGAACTAAAAGATAAGATATACTTGTTAAAAAGATTAGAAATATAGTAAAAATAACAGTAGTAAACACTCTTAAATTTATAAAACCAACTGCATCCCACCTAGTTTTACCAAGCATATTAATTCTTTTTTCTACTTTTTCTATATCTTTTTTTAAATATATTTTCTCCATTATATTATGCATAAATCACATCCTTACTTTCATAATCTTTCTTACAACAATTATATAAGTAATATATAAAACAAGAATTATTCCTATTATAATAAATCCAAGTGGAGATGAAAATAATGGTGCATAATAGTCTTTACTAATCAAACTAATTACAAGGACAAATAATATTGGCATAATAGTTAAAGCATACATAATTATTCTAGAACTACCTGTAAGTGATTTTAATTCAAGATTAAGTTTTTGTCTATTAAATAATGTTTTTTCAATTGATGTAAATACTTTAATAATATTACCACCTGTTTTATTTAGAACTGATAAACTACTTGTTAAGTATGCTGCTTCTTCTAGTTTAATTCTTTTTGCAAACCTATCAAATACTACTTCAATTTCTAATCCAAATGATAACTCCAAGCTCATTTTCTTAAACTCATCAGATATCGCACCATCTAACTGTTCTGCAACGATATTAATTGCTTGAGTGATACTTCTACCAGATTTAAAGCAGTTATTCATAATTATAATTGCTTGAAGTAAATCTTTTTCTATCTTCTTACGATATTTATGATATTTATACGCATATATTATATCAAAGATAAAGTAGCCTATTACCATAGGTATAATAAGTTCAAAAATATTAAGTATTCTAAAACGTAAAGTCTGTATTATTATAGTTGCAGTTAAGAATATAAGAGCCGTAATTATTTTCATTGATATAAAATCTATCGCACTATATTTATTATTACCAAAGGCATCTACATATTTTTGATATTTCTTAGAATTTTTTCTTACACTCTCAAATCTATCTAATGAATCACTAATTCGATAAGCAAGATTCTGTAATTTAATTTCTATTTTATCAAACATAGATTTAGAGCGATCTTTTAAAGGACTTATTGTATATTTAACAAATCTTTTTTCCAATTTAACTACTCTATTTAAAACTAGTAAAAATATCAATAAGCATCCTAAGCCAATAATTATTATAATCTGATTCAAGTTAAGGAGATAACCTTGATAAGATACATTAATAGTAATATCTTTAGTAGCAGTATTTCCTGCAGAATCTACTACTGTATAAGTTAATTTCTTAGTACCAAATGAGTTAAGATTTAAAGATGCTTTATTAGAAGAAATCCTATTTGAAATATCACCATCAATATTATCAGTAGCCTTAGCATTTTTCAAAACATCTATATCCTCACCTGGAGATATAGTATAGTTATAACGATTAACTGAAATAGTAGGAGCTTCTTTATCTATCTTATAAATACCTGTTTCTAAAGATACATCTCCCTTTAAAGTAGAAGCTTTTATACTAATTTTATAATTACCAGTCTTATCTAACTTAATATCTGCCTTATCACTATTATCAACGCTAACATTCTTATATATTACTCCATCTTTATATATAGTATATTCATAACTAGTTACAAATGTATTTGGAACAT
>CAMJTE010000045.1 GCA_946408655.1 uncultured Caryophanales bacterium
ATAGTTATCCTTTTCAACTTTTACTACTTTTCTTTTTTCTTCAAGCATATATTCACTTACTCTATTTTGAATTTCAGCAAGTGCTCTTTTATCAATATTGTTAATAATTACTTGTTCCTTTATTGTATCAATAAATACCTTTCCCCATAATATTCCAGATTGTACCGATAAATCATTAAACATTTCTGGAGTAATTGAGATAAAGTAATATCCAAACAATAATCTCTTTTCAGCGACTAATATTCTTTTGTTAGTTAAAGCAACTAAGTAAGTTGAAAACATATCCCAGATAAATGGACTTTTCTGTCCCGCAAATACATATAATATTGCTTCATCAGCTGATAAGTGTTTTTTGATTACTTCACTATGTTTTTTTAATCTCCATGCAACAGTAGTTGGATATTTTTTTTTAAATTCTATTGCTTGCTCACATATATAATTCATATAGTCTCCTTATTCAGTAATTACACCATACTTTTTAAATTCACGAGTGAAATAACTTGGAGGATTCTCTCCTTCAATAGAACCTTCTAAATAATTATTTTTAGTAATAAGTGTAAGTGGAGTACCTAAGTTATCTGCATTATCATAACCAATATTCTTTAAATTTTCTATTAATTCAGATTGTTCATCTTGACTCATATCAGTTAAATTTAAATAATTAATAGTTATATTATTATTACCTGCAACTCTACTTAATACAGGTTTTACTGCTATACAATGACTACAAGTAGTTTGACCAATTACAATAACATTTAAAGCATCTTCACTAACCAATTCCTTATATCTATTAAAATCAATAAATGTTAAATTCTCTTCTGGTTTATAAGTTGCATCTTTATCTAATATTTTATTCTTCTTTAAGAATTCAGCAGTCGTTTTACCATCCATATAGCCAATGTTAACATCAACTACATCGTCATCTTTAACAACTGCAATTGTTGGAGTAGAACCTTCAACATCCAATACTTTAAGAATTTCTTTTTTATCTTTTTCTGACAATTTAGATGCATCAATATATAAATAATCTATTTTGTAATCCTCTTTAATTTGCTTCATAATTGGAGTTTGAAGAGAACAATAACTACAAGTGGAACTTCCGTAATAAATAACTGTTTCTTCCTTTTTAGCCATATACTTATAAAAATTATCTAATATCTCTCCTGAATTCTTATTTTTATTAGTAACCTTTTTATCTCCTGTAACAACCATACCTACGATAAGTCCAATAACTGCAATTGCCGATACAGCAAGCATTGCAATTGTTTGTGCATTAAACATTTTTTTATTCATAATAATCCTTCTTTCTCAACAATTTAATTATAAACTATTTATAATATTTTTGCAAATATTTATAAAATTTTTTTCAATTATTATTCATATTATTAACTAAAAATCGAACACATATGTATTCGATTTGTATTATATTAGTTATTTAACTTTCTTTTCAGAGTTATTATCTTCTTTATGTATATTTGCTTTAGTTTTATTCTTTTTGTTCTTTGCGTATAATATTCCTGCTGTTGCAGCACCAACAGCTAATGCGCCACCTACACCTAGAGCTATTTTTCCACCTTTTTTCATACATCCTCCTACCTAAGATACAATTGTATCCATAAAAATTATAACATCGGATATGTTTTTTATCAATACATTAATTCTAAATTTCTCCGCTATATTTATATAGTTTTTTTACTATAGGTGAGTATTTTACTTTTGATAAATCTTTATTCTTTTTTTCTGCAATATATTTTGTTAAATACATGCTTTGTATAAGCATTTGATAATCATCCAACATTTGATTATTATATTTAGAATCAATAGTTATTATAGTTTTATAGTATTTTTTTAATTCTTCTAACATCATATTATCAAATTCAGTATCTCTATTGTAGTAAATTGCAACCGCATTATAGTTAATTCCAAATGTCGATCTACCATGACAATATGAATATTTGTCATGAACTATTGGAATTCCAATTCCAGATTCTACCATTGTTGATTCTAAGTATTTAAATGATACTGATGTATCATATCCACTAAATATTTCATATATGTCACTATCTATGTTAAAATCAAACTTCGTCTCTTTAATTAAATCAATCATTTCTTTATCATTACCATCCAAATAATAATCTAACATTATAGTTACTGGAATTAAGGTTGCTCCAAGAGAGATAAAACTTTTTTCTTTTGCAAGACTAGTACTATATTTTAAATATGTTACATCATTAGCTTCAAATGAATTATTAGACAACAAATATTTCTTTAAATCCTTTAAAAACGATATTTCTACTCCATAGTTATTTCCACTATAACTACAAGCAATTACATTTCTAAACGCATTGTTATTTCTATATATAAAATCTCTTGGTTCACTATTAACAGTGACAATTCTATTTTTAGCATTAATTACCTTTGATGCAAACTCACTCACAACACTCGACCCGCCCACACCACTAAATAATGTTGGTGAATCTAATTTAGATAATTCATATCTTATAAACTCTAAATCAGTATGTTCTAAAGAATCAATCACTCTATCTTTTAGTAATTCAAAAATAACTTGCATATTTTTACTAATTGATTTTTTTAAATCATTATATTCTATACATGGATGATTATATCTATTATTATCATATCTAGTACATGAATAACCTTCACCATTGTAATGAATTAAATATATATTATCGTTAGATAAAAGTCCATAAGCAAATAGATTTTCATAACTTATATTTTCATTAATTAAATACTTATTTAACATTTTAAATAAACATTCTAAATAACTAATGTTCACAATATCTTTTTCCTTAAGTATATTCTTATTATTATGAATAAAGTAAATATCATCAAATTCACTATATTTACTTGTAAAATCAGCTAACCACCTCACATATTCATCATTTAATATTTCCTTTTTAAAATTCTTTTCATCTATATTAAAATTCATAAAAAAACTCCCTCCGAGTTAAATATAACTCAGAAAGAGGAAATATTTCGTCTACTCAAACTTTTCTTTTAACAATTCATATTTTATTATTCTTTTTAATTCAAAATGTCTAATATCTTTTTTCCTTTCACAAAAAGCCGCACAATACCAACCATCTTGAAACAAAAAAATCTCTGCCGGATCAATTATTCTTTCATTTTCACCCTTTCCATACGAATAATATAATATTTTAACTTTTCTATTTTCTTTTAGCGCTCGTGTTAATACATTATATTTTTTTCCTGTTTCTTCTTTTAAATTCAATTCTGTTTCTTCTTGCTTACTACCAATATATACCCCTTTAATTTTATCTTGTAATAGTATAAGTTTCTCCTTTGTATCTTTATCATTTTCAGAATCAATATATTTATTTAATAATTCAGCATCCTTCATTTTAAATTTTCTAACTGGCATACGAACTGTCTGATTTAATACATATCCACCATATGGTCCCATTATTGTATCTATATAAATACCTGCTTTTTCTAAATCTTCTTTATATGACCTAATCATTCTTTCTGATACTTCAAGAATACTAGACAACTCACTTATACTATATTTTCTGCCAGATTGTAATAATTCTAACATAGTTATTACATTTGATACTTTTGACACGAAACCACCACTTTTTATATTAAATTAATTCTTTTTTATTATATCTAATGTATGTACCTATTAAAAGAATAATTGTTATTACTAGACTAATAATAATACATACTGGGTTTATAGTAATTTTTTCTATTACACCTCTAGTATTTGCTAGGGTATAAAAACTAAAGTATTTAATAAAATCTACATTAGATGATAACTGTGATAATATATTAACTAGATATGAAACAAATACAATACCTAGACTTATCCCAATTGTTTTTTTAGTTTTATGCATAAATGTAGATATAAATAAATTAAATGCGAACAATGGTATCCCTACAAGTATTGGAGTAATACTTAATAGAATAAATTGTTTATGATCAAAACTACCACTTATTGATAATGCTATATAATTAAATATTCCAAGCATTAATACTGTTAATACGATATAAGTTATACTAACAATTACTTTATTAGTAATAATATTTGTTCTTTTTATTGGTAATGTTCCTAAATATTCAATTGTTTTATCACTTTCTTCTTTTAATAATATACTACCACCTAGTATAGATGAATATAACCCTATAATTAATAAAATAAATGTGAATCCTTCTGTTTTTAGGTAGCCGTATGCGGTTGCAATAGATGTCATATCCATATTAAATGCTTTTAATACTTCAGGTGGAAATACTTTCATTAGCTCATCCATGCTTTTCATATTATGATCAGTCATAATATAAGGATAAATTGCATAAACAAATGTAAACATAATTATTAATATAGATAACCAAATTATAAAACTTTTTAAATTAATCTTAAACTCTCTTTTTATCATATCGCACCTACTTATAATAATTGATAAATAAATCCTCTAAAGATATTTCTTGAATTAATAATCTATCTATATTATATTTTGCTAACTTTTTAATAAGTGTATTTGAATCAATATTATTAATAAAAGTGGCTTCATCTTTAGATTCTCTTATAACTTTTAATCCTAAATCTTTTTTTATTTGTTTTATATCTTTTGAAGAAATACTTAGATAAGTATAACTGTCTTTCATAATATTATCTATTAAATCTTCTTTAATGATAATCCCTTCTTTAATAAAACCGACTCTATCACATAGACTAGATACTTCATTTAAAATATGTGATGAATAAATTATAGTCGTTCCTTTTTCTTTTTCTTTTAACAATATTTCATGAAGTACATTTTGCATAATAGGATCAAGTCCTGATGTTGGCTCATCAAGTATTAGTATTTCTGGTTCATGTATAAGACATAAAACTATACCAACTTTCTTTTGATTACCTAAAGATAAATCTTCAATTTTTTTACTCTCATCTATTTTTAATAGTTTAACTAATTCTTCTCTTCTTTTATTAAAATGTTTACCATAAAATAATTCGTGATAATCAAACATCTCTTTTATAGTCATATCATCATATAGATTTATTTCACTTGGTAAGTATCCTATTACTTTTTTTGTCTCTATATCATCTTTATTAAACTCTTTACCTTTAATATAAACATTTCCACTAGTTTTATTTATTAATCCCAAAATAGTCCGAATAGTAGTAGATTTTCCAGAACCATTAGGGCCTATAAATCCATATATTTCACCTTTATTAATTTTAAATGATACATCTTCAATACCAAGTGATGAACCATAGTTTTTCTTTAAATGTTTTATTTCAATAATACAATTATCCATAATTACCTCTATTATTTCTATTTTAATAGTTTCTCAAATGCATTAGCATTTAATATTGTATTAGATACAAATTTACCTTTATAAAAATTTGCCCAATTGTTAATTATACATGGAGCATTCTTCATTTTTTCTAATGAATCTATTTTGATAAAGTTTAGTTTTATATTTTTAGATTTAGCATATTCTGTCAATTCTTTTACTTCATATTCTACATAAGGGCATTGATTACTATAGTAAATAGTAAAATATTCGCTATCAATTGCCATATTTCTTGCACTATCACTAAATCTAGGTGTTTCTGATTTATCAAATTGTAATGCCATTAATTCGTAATCATTAATAGTATCAACAACTTTAAAACCGTAGTGTTCAAAGAATTTCTTATCCCCAATAAATGGTTTCTTCTTTTTAGTTACTATTGTGCATATTCCACTCATATTCTTATTTTTAGCATCATTAATTGCATACTCTAATAATTCTTTACCAATGCCTTTCCCTTTAAAACTACCAGCTACCCAAATGCAATAAATATATTCGTAGTTTTTTCCATTAATTGGTACCCAAGCTGTCTCAATTGGCTCATATTCAATAAAAATTTTACCTCTAGCATTTAGTTTTCTAAAGACATGTCCATCTTTTAATTTACTCTTAATCCATTCCTTTTTCTTATCAACACCAATCTGATGTTTAGGATCTCCAATCGCACAACAAATATGTTCATCATCAATATTTTCTAGACTTAAATTAATATATTCATTCATCATCTTTAACTCCTTTAAGTCTTTATATCTAAATCTTTACAAGTATCCAATACTATTTCTTTTAATCTCTCTTTATTATCCACATCACCTACTAAATACATAGATTTCGCACCATCATAAGGAATTGATTCTTGCATATTATATTTCTTATTACTATCTACTTTTTTAACAAGCAATCTATCATCATATATTCCACCAAATAATACTCCATTATAATATAACAAGTATTCCCCCATCATAGGTTTATAAGTTATATTATCTAATATATTTAATTGTTCTAAGATAAAATCTCTATATTCTTTTGTAGTAGCCACTATCTCAACACCTATTTTCTATTTTATAATAAAAATCATTATTTGCACAGTCCGTCAGATTAATTATCATCTGACTTCTCTGAATTAAATAAATCCCTATACTTTAAAGTTGCTTTTGTAGTTAGGGCTTTCTCAAAAATTATATAAACTTTTTTTAATCTGTCTCTAGGTCTACTCATAAGGAATGAAAACATGTTCAGAAGATCTTGCAAGTTTTCTCTATCAAAGCCACTATGTGCATTTAGAAATTGTCTTAGTAAATCACAGATGTGGTTTATTGGCCTTAATGAATTTTTTTTGTCATTTAGTTTTTTCAAAGTTGCAGATTTATAACTCTTATTTTCCAAGTTTAATTCTTTAATTAATACTTTATGACTCTTTTCATCATCGTGAATTAATGTAGAACCTTTTTCGATATGATTAATAAATGCTGCTTTTGTAGTTTCTACAGTTGGTTTACCTAAACACTCAACTTTAACAATAACATTTTTATTATCAAACCATATTCCTATACAATACTGATTTTTTGAAATACCTCTTAGTTTTTTTCCGTTGTTTGTTTTAATATCACTTTTTCTAACTGTGTAAAACATTTCATCAATATAGACATTCTTTTTTAATACAATATCATCTTGATAATCTCTTAATAATGTAAATAATTTATTAGTCCAATAGATTGTAGTATTTATACTATTTTTATTAACTCTAGATGTTAATGAAAAACTTCCATAATATAAAATATCTAAAAGATATTCTATCCATTCAGTTATAGATATTTTATCATTTTGAAATATAGTTCCCGTAGTAACGGAAAATTCTCTTTTACAATCATTACAATAATATCGCTTAATGCCATTCTTTGATAAACCATACTTTCTAATATTTTTACCATCACAATATCTACACTTATCTAAAACTATACTATTAAGTAATTCTGCTTCTGATGTTTCTGATAATTTAGGATGCTTGATATTGTAATTTTCTTTATATTTATTTTTTACAAAAGTTTCAAAAGGATTTGTTTCATCCTGATTATCCCAAGGTGTTTTTTTCCTTGAAGTATCAATTCTATTTTTCATTTTGGTGCCCTCTTTATCTGGATGAGTAACTACACAGAGGACACCACATCACAATTGCATAGTTACTCATCCAGATATAATTCTGTATTAATTATACACTAATCTGACGGACTGTGCAAATAATGATTTTTTAATTATTTATTCTTTTCTTCAATTGCTTTATTAATTACACCTTTAATATACTTATCTTTTTCAAGCGTATACTGTTTTCTATCATTCTTGTATTTTTCATATAGCTCAATTTTTAATTCTTCATAACGCTTTTTTTCATCTTCATGACTATTCAGATAATCCCTAAACATAATAGATGTTATACCATTCATATCACCTGTTTTA
The DNA here is from genome assembly GCA_946408655.1 of uncultured Caryophanales bacterium. Classification (GTDB taxonomy): domain Bacteria; phylum Bacillota_I; class Bacilli_A; order RF39; family UBA660; genus RUG12438. The sequence goes on from CAMJTE010000045.1 coordinate 7,789, forward strand.
TACACGTGAATAAATGCTTTAACTTTTCCCTCTTCTTCTTTACGAATCAAATAATCGCCACCCATTGTTGGTTCTTTTTTTACTGTATATGTTTCTCCTTCAACTTTTGATTCAGTATAATTTATAAAATCATCTAAATCATCTGTTTGAATTAGAATATCTATAATTGGTTTAGATTTTATATTTTTTATACTTGTACTTCCAACATGATCTATGAATGATATTTTATCTTTATATATTTTTAACAGTTCATCTTTTTCATTCTCATAAATCTTCGAATAATCATCCCTATAATCCATAATTTCTAAATGTCCTCTTTTTAATCCAACATTATTCATTATTATCCCTCCTTTTCTTGATTGGATGTCTTATTACTGTTTTTAATTTCTTAACATCACACTTTCTTGGATCACTTAGATATATTTCATGATGATATCTTGAATCATCAATATCTAATTCATATCCATTTTCTTTTATAAAATTATGCATTAATTCTACTGTAGCAGGTTCATCATCATATGAACCATTATGCATACATTGAACACATAATCCTTCATCATATGTTAAAAATTCTACTCTAGAAAAGTCTTGTTTTTTCTTTTTAGTTGCCTCTTCTATAGCCCAAGTAAAATCCTCTTTAGTTACAAAGTCCGGTAATCTTATAATTGAGATGAAATTTAGTTTATCCTTTTTATTATAATCCATTCCTTTAATTCCATCTTGCCACCATAAACCTTCAAGTGGTGGGACAACATATTCAAAAAATCCATCTATTTTGTGATTACCTTTATAACTCATTTTTATTGTATAAGCAATTCCATATAATAATCCTATAGTATTTTTATAATCACCGTTTTCATCATTTGGATTGCCTGAACCTCGCACTGCAATATAATTCATTTTAGGAACATTTATAATACTTGGTTTATTTTTAGGCATATAGAATTCTTTATATTCTTTTTTATAATCAAAAACCATATTTTAATCTCCAATCTCTATATATAAATCTAAACGTTATTTCCAACATATGTTATTGCAATCATTACTATGATAATAATAGTTATGAATAAGAATAATAAAATATGTTTCTTTTTTTCTGAATATAATGTTCCGATAAATTCTCTAATAAATGCATTAATCCAAAAATATAATTTTGTTTTAGAACCTAAACCTTCGAAGTGTAATCCTTGTTCTGTTGCAACTAAACCAGCTCTTAAAACATGATAATTAGTTGTAAAAAAGGCAATATTGGCTTTTTTATCATTTATTAGTTTATTGGAAAACTTAATATTTTCATAGGTGTTTTTAGATTTATTTTCTACCCAAATATTACTTTCTTTTATACCTTGAGCTAGCAAATACTTTTTCATCGCATCAGCTTCAGATATTACCTCATCACACCCTTTTCCACCCGATGGAACAAAAATCAAATCTTTTCCAGTATTTTTTAATTGCTCATCTCTAAACTGTAGAGCTCTATCAACTCTACCTTTAAGTAAAGGTGTTAATGTACCATCTTTTCTTATTTTGCATCCCAAAATAATAACATAATCTTTATTCATTTTTATTTTTTTTCTAATTGATTTAATTGCAATAATAATTGTAGCAATTAAAATACATTCCAAATATGTAACAGTTAAATAAACTAAAGCTTCTAAAAATTGATATATATATGGACCTGCACTATTTAGATCATATATATTGATTGTCTTAGATTTCATTAATAAATTATAGACATAATCCGGTAATAAAGTTAATATGCAAATAATTATTCCTAAGAATAATCCAAGTAAATTTCTTAATGACTTTCCTTCTTTTCTTATTAAAATAATATTACTAATTGTTACTAAAGAAAAAGTGATTAGTGATATAGGAAGTAAAATAATTGATATAAATAATAAAGAATCAATTACTCTATTCACAGTTTCAAATAATCCTTGATAATTTATAATAGATAAAACATTATTAAGTGCAAAAAATGATATATATATAATTAAACCTAAATAAGCAATATTTTTATATTGATAAATATTTTCCTTTATGCAAGATCTATATTTTTTAATCAATAAGTATAAACTATACAATAGGATAATAGAAATTGAAATTGGAATAACCTCTGACCCAGTTGATTTACCAAAAAAGGTATTATCAGTTATAACCATGTTTTTATGAATATATAACACATTACTATCTTTAATTTCTCCATAGTCTAAATATAAATATACTTTACCTGCTTTCTTAGATTTTACTTTTACTATATATTTACTATCTTTTACTTTTTCATCTAATATTTCAACCTTTCCAGATTCTTCTTCTACCGATAACTTATAATCATTACTATTAATAAGTGTATAAGTTATAGTATATGTTTTTCCCATAAACATAATAACAAGAAAAGAAATTACACATAAAATTACACTTAATATAGCAATCTTCTTAATATTATTTCTCATAATAATCACACTCACCTTGAAAATATTATATCATGAAAAATAAGTATTTTATTATTGACTTGCTGGTTAAAATACTATTTGTTTTATATCCTGAACTCATATATAAAATAGTTCAATTTTTTACTTCATAACTTTTTCAAATTTAAACATCCCATCATCTTCTTCATAGCAATCTAATGGTCTATTTGCATCTGGATGATTTTCATTAAAGTATTCAACTATATGAAACTTCAATTTATTGACATAAAAATGAATATTTCTTTTATCAAAATATGGAGTACACGTTTCCCATACTTTAGTATCTGGATATATTTTTTCAATTTCTTTCCATATAATTTGTCCTATATCTTTACTTTGAACACCTACTTTAACAAATAAGAAATCTAAATGATTATGATTTGTTTTTCTATCTATCGTAACTATTACTCCACCAATTATTTCATCATTGTCAATCATTTCATAGGCAGCGCTATCGGGATTATTTAAATTTTCATCAATATCTTTTTCTGGTAAAACTTGTTCTTTATTGTTTCCATATACCAATTCATATCCATATTGAAAAGATTCTTGCATTAATTTTTTAAATTTATTTATATCTTCATTTCTTAATTTTATTAAATTCAACTTAATCACCTAGAACAATTATATCACTAAAAAGTATATTTTTCATGAATACAAGTATATCAAAACATGATATAACAATTAAAAAAACCGATACAAACTATCGACTTTTAACATATAATATTGTTAACGTTTTTTAATTCTTTTGAACACTTTTGAACTACCAATCTGTTTCTTCTCAGACTGCATTCTGTATAAAAAATCATACTCTAACTTTACATAACAACTATCAAAAAAATTTTTTTCTTCATCCGTTAATTCATCCGCTAAGAAATAATAATCTCCTTTATTTTTTTTAGCATAATCTTTTGTTACTTCCAATAAAACTTGTTTACCATTTAAATTAATAATAGTAAATGGATTAATATTATTTGATCTACCATAAAAATTACTAACATATGGAATTCTAAACACATCTATTGTATATTTCATTTCAGAAAAACTAATTATAAAATGCAATGCGTGATTTTTTTGTCTATCATCAATTTTATTTCCTTGAACTTTTACACCATCTTCATATAAATATGAAATTATTCTACCAATTTGCGCTCTACTATATCCAATAAATTCCACATTATATGGTAATGTTAAAGATTCCTTTAATAAGTTAATAGTCCAAACATCTACTTTTGAAATTTTTTCACCATTTTTATAATAATAGTTTTTTCCTTTTCTAAAGAATAATACTTGTTTCTGTTTTATTTCATTCATCAAAATCCCCCCAAGTGATTTATATTGTACCAAATTGCTGGTGCAAAGTCTATAAGCATCTAAAGTTCAATGCTTTAAATATAGTATTATTATGTAT
>CAMJTE010000046.1 GCA_946408655.1 uncultured Caryophanales bacterium
AGTTTCGTATTTTTATATTCATACAAAATGGTAACATTTATTTTTGCATGAACCCATAAATCTATATTCTCCATTATATTTATCTCCTTTTTATATCTGTTTATCCTTTTTATATTTCATTATATCATTCACTGTTATTCCAATTATATGAATTTCTTTAATAACTTGTTTTACATCATCAATTAGAAAATCTTCTGCATATTCTATAGCTGGTAAAAATGAATTGCAATATACATTTTCTCTATTCTTCTTTTGAAAGAATATTAATGGTTCCTCGCCGTTTCTTACCATCTTATCACCAGTTAATTTTAATAATTCACCATATTTTTCTTCAATAAATTTTAAGAAAACAAGTTGACTTGTAGTGATCTTTATTGGAAACTGTATGCATATTGCACGCATGTGTTTTTTTTCATTTCCTTCATTTATCATTCTTATAAATATATTTTGTCCATTTTTTATATCAAAATTTCTCTCAACATAATATTCCAATTCTTTAGATCCTCTTGCAAATATTCGATTATCAAGAGGCAATTCATATATTACTTTAGTTAAAATATCATATGTATCATAGTGATTTCCACTTCCGGGTTTATTATTTCCTTCCTTAGGTAAATTTCTGACAAATATCATTTGATTTGGAGTTATTATTCCGATTGCTCCGTTATCAACCACAATATTGTCATCAAACATAAATTTTATTAAATCAAATATCTTTAATTCGTCATTTGCATATTCTATATAACCTCTTCTTAATTCTAATTCTGTCATCTTATCACCTTATGTTTTCCTTTTATATTTTCTTTCTATTGTAATCACTTTCTAATATATCTCCAATTATATATTTTTCATTTACAACATAATCACTATTCTTTAACATACTATTTTCATTTATAAATTTAATTACACAATCAAAACTATCGCCTAATGCTACTTTGTTATCATCTCGTACACTAACACCAACTAAAAAGTCATTGTTAAATTCATATAGTTTTTTACTTGTCTTTTTTAAAAAAGTTCCATATTTTCTTTCTAACATTTCTATAAAAATATATTGAAACATAGTTATTCGTGCAGGTAAATATACCCAAATTAACTTATTTTTATTAACACTATCATTATACATATATACTGCAATATTTTGTTTATTTTCATAAAACTCAATATATTCTTTATATTATTCAATTTGATCTTTATCTTGAATCATAACTCCATTTTCATCGAACAAAATTTCATAAATCAATCTATTTAGATAATTATATGTCACATTACGATCTAGTGAATCATTATTTTTTATATTTCTTGTTTTTAAAATTTGATTTGAAGTAATTATTATTACACCTCTATCATCAGTATTGTCATCTTTAAAGAATTTTTCAAAACTAAAATTAGCATTTTCTTCCCTAAAATATTTTAATAATTGTTCTTTTGTAACAACCATAAATCACCAGTTAATCTCCTTCATACCAAACTCTTTTAAATAGCTATTACATCTACTAAATGGTTTTGTTCCAAAAAAACCACGAGATGCAGAAAGTGGAGAAGGATGTGCACTTTCAATAATTCTATGTATCGGATTATTTATAAGAAACTTCTTACTTCTCGCAAAATTTCCCCATAATATAAAAACAATTGGATTATCTCTATCATTTAAATATCTAATAATATTATCAGTAAATATTTCCCAACCTTTATTTTTATGTGATAAAGGTTTATCCATTTCAACAGTCATTATAGAATTCAAAAGTAATACTCCTTCTTTAGCCCAGTCTGTTAAATCAGTTGAAATTCTATTTACGCCTAAATCACTTTTTAACTCTTTAAAAATATTAAGTAGAGAAGGTGGCATTTTAATTCCATTATGTACTGAAAAACTAAGGCCATGTGCTTCCCCTAATCCATGATATGGATCTTGACCTAATATAACTACTTTAACATTATCATAATCCGTAAACTTTAAGGCATCAAAAATATTTTCATATGGTGGAAAAATTGTTTTATTCTTATATTCGTTTTTTACAAATATTCCTAACTCTTTAAAATAATCTTTTTTCAGTTCATCCTTTAAAACTATATCCCACTTTTTATTAATCTTACTTGTATCTATCATTTTTACATCCCCTATTACATATAAGTATTATTATACCTATTATTATCATTGATATTGATACAACTTGTGCAACTTTAATATTAAATAACATCAAACTGTCTTGTCTCATTCCCTCAACTACACATCTCTCAATCCCATACATTATCAAGTAAATTGATGTATACAGTCCTTTTTTTTCTATTTTAAATAAAACAAATATCAATAATACTATAAATATTATTAAACACCAAATAGATTCATATAAAAAAGTAGGGTGGTGATACTGATTATTTATATACATTCCATCAATTATAAAACTTGGAATATGTAGTGATTTAAGACGAGCATATGTAGTTATAGGACCATATGCTTCTTGATTAAAGAAATTACCCCATCTTCCTATTGCTTGTCCAAGCGGAAGTGCTAAAACTATTATATCTATCATTCTTATTATACTAAGATTTTTCTTTTTACAAAAATAGAATAAATATATTATCCCAGAAATTATCCCTCCATGGATTGCAAGACCACCTTCCCATATCTTTAATATATCAATAGGATACAATAGATAATAATCTAGATTAAATATTACATAATAAATTCTCGCGCCAATTATAGCAATTATTACTAAATTAAATAGCAAATCACCTATTTCTGTTTTACTTAAATTTACCTTACTTTTATTTTTATAAATTATAAATGTTCCTACTGTAAAAGCAATCAAAAGAAAAAAGGAGTACCATTTTATCTCAAATTCACCAAATTTAAACATAGTACTCATTTATGTACTTCCTTTAATAATTTGTCAACAAAAAAATGATCCATTATTGCATTTAATATTGAGATGAATATTGATGCAAAGAAAAGTGAAAATATACCTTTTATATGAAAATGTGATTGTAAGATCAAATCGGTTAATTTCAATATAATAATGTTTATAATAGGGTAGAAAAGTCCTAACGTAATCGCAGTTATTGGTAAAGTAATCCAAAATAATAATGGTTTTACTGTCTTATTAAATGCCCAAATTATTATTACTGCAACAAATCCCCAAATATAATAATGACTTTTATCTACAATAATTGTATTTTTAAATATTAATGAGATTACTATTAATACTAAAGTATAACCAATAAAATGACATAATAAATCTAACACATTAGAAACAAAACTTTTATTCATGTTATCTCTCCCAAACTATAATTATTTTATCAATTTTTTTTTATCTTGTAAATATTCAGAAATTACATATCTACTTTTAATTCAAAAATAGCATCTCTAATTTCCATCGCTCTTTCAAAATCAAGCAATTTAGCAGCTTCCTTCATTTCTTTTTCTAATATTTCTATAGTCTTTTTTGAAGTTTCTCTTTTAAATGTTACATCTTTATTATCATTATTACTAATTACTTCTCTTATCTCTTTTATAATTGTCTTTGGAGTAATACCATGCAACTTATTATACTCTTTTTGAATAGTTCTTCTTCTATTAGTTTCATTAATTGCAATCTCCATAGCTTCACTAACCTGATTGGCATACATTATTACTTTTCCATTAGCATTTCTTGCAGCTCTACCAATAGTTTGTATTAAACTACGACTACTACGCAAGAAACCTTGTTTATCAGCATCTAAAATTGCAATTAAACTAACTTCAGGTATATCCAATCCTTCTCTTAATAAATTTATTCCAACTAAACAGTCGTATTTTCCTTTACGTACATCTTGTATTATTCTCATTCTTTCTAAAGTTTTAACCTCAGAATGAAGATAAGCAACTTTAATACCTACATTTTTTAAATACTGCGTTAACTCTTCTGCCATTCGAATAGTAAGTGTCGTAACCAATGTCCTTTCTTTTTTCTCTATTCTATCATTAATCTCACTAACTAAATTATCTATTTGATTTTCTTGTGATCTAACTTCTATTATAGGATCTAGTAATCCCGTTGGTCTAATAATCTGTTCAACAACTTGACTACTAGTTTCAAGTTCATAATCTCCTGGAGTAGCTGAGACAAATATTACATTATCAATCTTTGATTCAAACTCATCAAATTTTAATGGTCTATTATCAAGGGCACTAGGAAGTCTAAAACCATAATCAACTAACACTGTTTTACGAGCTCTATCACCATTATACATCCCTCTAACTTGTGGAACAGTTACGTGAGATTCATCAATTACAAATAGAAAATCATTACCAAAGAAATCAATTAGAGTAGTTGGAGTTTCTCCTGGTGCGCGAAGTGATAATGGAGCAGAGTAATTTTCAACACCTCTACAAAATCCAGTTTCACTAAGCATTTCAATATCATAATTAGTTCTTTCTTCTAATCGTTGATACTCAAGCAATTTATTTTCACTTTTAAATTTAGCAAGTTGTTCAGTAAGTTCCTTTTTTATTAATTCAATAGCACGCTTCAACTTTTCTTCGCTAGTTACAAAGTGACTTGCAGGAAATATAGTTATAGTTTTTTTATTACTCTTAATACTACCTGTAAGTATATCAAATTCAGATATTCTTTCTATTTCGTCATCAAAAAACTCAACCCTAATACCACTGTTATGTTGATTTATAGGAATTACTTCTAAAGTATCTCCATTTACTCTAAATGTTCCACGTTTAAAATCTATATTATTTCTTTCATAAAGCATATCAATTAGTTTATGAATAATAATATCTCTATCAAATTCTTCACCAATAGATAATGTTAATGTTTTATTCTTATATTCCTCAATTTCACCAATTCCATATATACAAGATACAGAAGCAACTACAATAACATCTTTATAATTAAGTAAACTTGAAGTTGCTGAATGTCTTAACTCATCAATTTCATCATTTATAGAAGCATCTTTTTCTATATATGTATCAGTTTTTGCAACGTACGCTTCAGGTTGATAATAATCATAATAAGAAACAAAGTATTCTACATGATTTTCTGGAAATAACTCTTTAAGTTCTCCATATAATTGTCCTGCAAGAGTTTTATTATGAGCTAATACTAAAGTAGGTTTATTAACTTCTTTTATTACATTTGCAATGGTAAAAGTTTTTCCTGTTCCTGTTGCCCCTAGTAATACTTGTTTCTTTTTAACATTTTTTATACCATTAACTAGTTTTTTTATTGCCTCTGGCTGATCACCTGAAGGTTTATATTTTGATACTAAATTAAACATAGTGCCTCCTTTATATAATGACAATACTACAAAACATGAAATTAGTCAAACAAAAAGAATGACTAATCATTCTTATTGCTTATTAATTTTAAATACAACCTGATATAAATTATCTAAATTGTATTCTTCTGTTTCAATTTTATAACCACTATTCTCAATTGCTTGTGAACATTTCCTTATTAAATTAATAATAGTCTTAAAGTCGATAGTTGGTTGTTGATTTTGAGTTTTTGGCATAATTGGATCATATTGATCATTATAATCATTGACAATTATAGGTTCTGGAACTTTCTCAAATTGTTGTTGTGGTTGAATACTATTATTGTTATCTACAATATTATCAAATCCATTATTAACTTCAAATCTATTTGATTGATTATTAATATTATTTTGACTCATATCAATAATAGGAGATGTACTAATAGGTGAATCAATACTTGTTTTCTCTTTATTTAAGCTAAATGGAGCAAATGTATTTAATGTATTATTTGATTCTGTATAATTATTTTCTATATTATTTTCATTTGTAGAAATTGAATTGAAATCTGAATTTATAAAATCAGCTGTTGGATCTTGAGCATCATAATTTGGTATTCCAAAATTTTGTTGTTCATTAATTATTGGCTGTGATTTATCAACAGCATTTAAATTTTGTACATTTAATCCTTGAAAATCATTTATAGATTGACTTAATGGTTCCGCAGAATTTTCATTTATCGGATTTAAATCAGGCATTTCAAATGCTTGATTACTATTTTGTGATTGTACAATAGGTGTAGGATTTTCATTAATTGGAGTAAAATTTGGAATTTGAAATTCATTTCCTGCTGAATTATCATCTTGTTGATTAAATAACTGATTTCCAACTACTGATGGTTGATTTGCTTTAGCTAACACATCATCAATAGACATTGTAGGTATTGTTTCTACTCTAGATGGTTCTACTGACCCAAGGGGCATGTCTTGTACATTTGATAATTCAGAAACTGAATTATTTATTATTGAGATATCATTCGTATTTATAGGTTGTTGAACTGTGTTATCAGTAATTGTTGATGGAATACTTGGTTCAACAAAATTATTAATTGGTGGCTGTGGAGGTTGTTGTACTCCAGAAATATTTACATCTGAAACATTTGATCCTGGCATAATAGGAGTAAGTGAATCAGGGGTATTATTATAAATATTATTAAAATTATTCATATTATTATTCATTTTTTCTATCTCCTCATCTGTTTTTCTTACTGTTAATCTTTCATTAATTATTCTTTCTAATAATTCATTTTGTTTTTTTTGTGATTCTAACTTTAAAAGCGACCTTGCATGACGCTCTGATATTTGTTTCTTCATTAGTGCATCTTGTACTTCATCAGATAACTTCAAAAGTCTAATTTTATTAGCAATTGATGATTGACTTTTACCCATTTTTTGTGCTAATTGGTCTTGTGTCATATATCCAATATCAAGTATTCTTTTATAAGAAATTGCTTCTTCAATTGCATTTAAATCTTTTCTTTGAATATTTTCTACAACTGCTATTTCGGAACTTTCCTTATCATTAATATCCATAATAATCGCCGGAATATTATCATTTCCCGCAAGAATATTTGCTTTATATCTTCTCTCACCAGCAACAAGTTCATACTTATCACCAAGTTTACGAACAATTACAGGATTAATGACACCATGTTCTTTAATAGACTCTGATAATTGCATTATTTCTTCCTCATCAAAATTTTTCCGAGGTTGAAATCTATTTGGCAATATATCATTATTTGACAAATAAACAACTTTATTTATATACTTTGTCTCTGTTTCTTGCATTTTTTCTCCTTTCTATTCTAAATAATATGTTACTACATTCTGGGAAATAAAGCAATATCATTTGGGAAATATTATAAATTTAGCAAAAAGATAATGTTTATTGTTTCTTTACCTTCATTAAATGCAAATACTCTTCTATATGTATTTAAGCTATATTTACTTCTAAGTTATACAGATTTCTATAATGCCTCATAAATTATATATGATAAGATTTATATCTACTTAGACTATTACTAAATTTAATAACATTTCTACTTTGATAATCTAGTAAATGTCAAGATAAAAGTTTTGAAAAATGTCAAAGCTAAAACTCTATTTTTTTAACAATGACATTTTTTCAGTTTTTATATTAACATTTTTATCATTAGAAATATAATAATAAATTATTATTATCACTTACCTAATTAATAGAATTATCTCTACAAAATTTTTCATAATCACTAATATTACCTACCCATTATTTTTAATAACATCCATATTACACTCTACTACAATGAAATTATAAAATATTTTTCTTTATTTCTGAAGGCTTTCTTGGATATCTCTCATTAATTTTTCCCTTTTTTCTTATTTTATATATAGCTCTATCGCTTTCTTCAAACGGAAGCTTAAATCTATTTATTTCAATAATTTCAGAATTTAATATTTTTAAAGCATTTTTGTAGATACTATTATCTTCTTCTTTTCCTTTAAGTGCAATAAAGTATGAATTAATTTTTGTTATTGGCATTGCATACTCTAATAAAATATTTAGTGGAGCAACTGCACGAGCAGTAACTAAATCAAATCTTTCTTTATTATTGCGGGCATAATCCTCTATTCTAGAATGCACTGTCTCTATATTTTTTAATTCTAATTCATTAATTACATCATTTAAAAAATTAATTCTCTTATTTAATGAATCTACAAGTACAACTTTAAGATGTGGATAAAATATTTTTATCACAATACCAGGAAATCCAGCACCAGTTCCTATATCACATAACATTTCACAAGTATTTAAATCCATTACTTTTATAACTGTTAAAGAATCATAAAAATGTTTTAGATATACTTGTTTTTTTTCAGTGATACCAGTTAAATTCATCATCTTATTATATTCAATAAGCATTTCAAAGTATCTCTCTAACTTATTTAACTTATCATTATTATATTCAACACCTAATTCATCTAAGTATTTTATAAATTCATTTTCTGTCATAAAAATACTCCTTTTTAATATATATCATAATTAAAGATATATCAACTGGGTTAACACCACTAATCCTCATTGCCTGTCCAATCGAAGTAGGGCGAATAGTTTCTAATTTTTGTCTTGCCTCACTTGCTAAATTTTTTATTTTTGAATAATCAATATCATTTGGAATTTTTTTAGAATCAAGTTCATTAAATTTTTTTGCATCCTTTAATGCCTTTTTTATATATCCTTCATATTTAATACTTATCTCTACTTGTTCTAATACATCTTTAGAATATTTATCAATTAAATATTTCAGGCTATCTATTTTTATTTCTGGTCTTTTTAATAAATTATATAATGTAATTGAATCTTTTATTCCAGTTGTATTTAATGCTTTTAAAAAATTATTTCCAAAACTATTAGGCATAATCTTATTAGTTTTCAATTCATCAATAAGTCTATTTATTAGTTCTTTTTTTTCTATAAATTTACTATATTTTGAATCACTAATTAATCCTATTTGATACCCATATTCTGTAAGACGCATATCAGCATTATCATTGCGTAACAATAATCTATATTCTGCACGTGATGTAAGCATACGATATGGATCCATAATTCCCTTAGTAATCAAATCATCTATAAGTACTCCAATATAAGCTTCACTTCTTTTAAGTATTAATGGATCTTTACATTCTAACTTTAATGAAGCATTAATTCCTGCAATAAGTCCCTGACAAGCAGCTTCTTCATAACCACTAGTTCCATTAATTTGTCCTGCAGTATATAGATTTTCAATTATCTTTGTTTCTAGTGATAAATTTAATTGTCTAGAGTCTATTGCATCATATTCGATTGCATAAGCATATTTTAAAATTTTTGCATTTTCTAATCCAGGTAAACTATGTACCATTTTCTCTTGAACATCAACTGGCATACTTGTTGAAAAACCTTGTAAATATATATCATCATAATACATACTTTCTGGTTCTAAAAATAACTGATGTCTTTCTTTATCGCAAAACCTTACAATCTTATCCTCAATAGACGGACAATACCTAGGACCTACTCCTTTAATATCATCAAGTCCACCATACATACTCGATTTATTTAAATTTTCTTTAATAATATTATGTGTATTTTCAGATGTATATATTAAATGACATGGAACCTGATTATCTACATCATAATAAATATTATTATCAAAACTAAATGTATATGGAGTAGCATCGCCATTTTCTACTCTTGTCTTACTAAAATCAATACTCGATTTATCTATTCTAGGAGGAGTACCAGTCTTAAGCCTTTTAATAATAAATCCTAATTTTTTTAAATTATCACTTAAATAATTACTTGTTTGTTCCCCATGAGGACCTTTCCTTGTTCTTGTAGAACCAACTAAAATATCAGATTTTAGATAAGTTCCAGTAGTCATGATTACCATTTGTGACTCAATTCTATTACCATCTTCAAGTATTACACCTTTAACTTTGTTATTTTCTACAATCAACTCTTTAACCATTGCCTCAAGTATTTCAAGATTATTAGTAGATTTTAATGTTTTTAACATTTCTTTTGGATACGTTATCTTATCTGCTTGTGCTCTTAAAGATCTAACAGCAGGGCCTTTAGAACTGTTTAGCATCTTCATTTGAAATAAAGATTTATCTGCATTTCTCCCCATCTCTCCACCTAAAGCATCTATTTCTCTAACTATTATTCCTTTAGCAGAACCACCAATTGATGGATTACATGGCATATCTGCAATATTATTTATGTTTCCAGTAACTAATAATGTTTTATGATTCATACGAGAAGTAGCCAAAGATGCTTCACATCCAGCATGTCCTCCTCCAATTACAATTACATCATACATTTAAATTCCTCCATTTACCTCGATATTATATATCATATTAATAATTTTAACAATAAGAAAAAATTATTTATTATTAATAAACCAATCTCTATCTAAAGTAATGATATCTTTCACTAATAGGAACCAGTCTTTTAATTGATTTTACTTCTTTTTTTAAAATTTCTTCTTTTTCATTATAATGTAAGTTTTTTATCTGAGATTCTTTTTCATATTTTAATTTATCATCATTCCAAACAAATTTACATACTCTATGTATTTTCCAATCCATTAGTAAAAAATTATAAAATCTTTCATATATATTTATATTTGATGTTGTAATTATTCTAGGCGTTGTATAAAAATATGAATCAAAACTATATTCATAAGGATCACCATATTCTTTAGTATTATGTGGAATAGTAATTAAATTACCGTTTGAATTAAATCTTTCAATTGAATCATATCCTAAATAACATACTACAATATCTTTAAAAAAACTTAATAATTCCTTTTTTAACTTTTTATTTTTAGGACTATTTAAATATTGTATTCCATCCATATCACTTAACCAATGAATATTTATTACTTGATTAATAGAAACAAAAAATTTATTACTAGAATAAGCATGATTAAAAAATTTTAGTATTTGATACTTAAACTCATATATTGAATTATCTTTCTTATCAAATTTCAACCAATACATTTCATCATTTATTTCTTTAATTAATTGATCAAATTCTTTATCATCACAATTATCCAATCCTTTTATTAAGACATCATTTTTTATATAAAAGCTAATATAAGTCAAAAATGTATTTGTAACAATATTTTGCCAACCATCATGCCCTGGATCACCGAATGGATTATTAAAATCAATTAAATTTCCTTTTGGAGATAAATATCCAATAAATGGATTCCAATTGTATGTTTCACGAGCTAATATTGGCCTTTCCAAATTTATATAATCTATACTCATAATAATAATTCACTTTCCTAAACAAAAGTTACTAAACAACTGATCAAACAAATCTTCTTTATAATTAATACCTAATATATCACCTAAGTATTCAGATGCCTCATTTATCTCGACTTCCACTATGTCAATAGGCATCCCTTCTTCTATTGCTTTAATACTTTTATCAATGCCTATAATTGCTTTTTCAATTAAGCTAATACCTCTCGCACTACTTAAATAATTAAGATCTTTTACATTTATCTTATCTAGTTCATACATATTAATTATCTTATCCTTTAATTCATCAATACCTACATTATTTACAGTAGACATATATACAACATTACTTAAATGATTACCATTAATCTTTTTTTCTAAATCTATCTTATTAACTATAATAATATAATTCTTATCCTTAATTTTGTTTAAAATATCAAACTCTTCAGAAGTAATTTCTGTATTATTATTAAGTACAAATATAATTAATGATGCCTTATCTATTAATTCTAAACTCTTTTTAACACCTATACTTTCAACTATATCTTCAGTTTCTC
The DNA here is from genome assembly GCA_946408655.1 of uncultured Caryophanales bacterium. Classification (GTDB taxonomy): domain Bacteria; phylum Bacillota_I; class Bacilli_A; order RF39; family UBA660; genus RUG12438. The sequence goes on from CAMJTE010000046.1 coordinate 11,640, forward strand.
TAATACCTGCAGTATC
>CAMJTE010000047.1 GCA_946408655.1 uncultured Caryophanales bacterium
AAATCTAAAAGAGGATATCATCATAAATATATAGAAAGTAAATAAGTTCATTATTTACAAATAGTATTGAAAAAACGAGATTTTATATCTCGGTTTTCTGCATGATAATATATCATTGGCATACATATGTCTGTGAGACATTACCTCGTTCTATAAAGTATCAGTTTCCTATTATAAAATAGAAGATTTTCATCTTCTAACTATTTAAATATTCATCAGCTGATTGTCCAATTTTAGCATCTGATGCTTCATAAGCTTCAACAGAAGTGTCAATAAAAGTTGCACAATCTCTAACTTTTTGAATAAAATCTGGAAATTTTCCTGCAAGACTATTGAATTTATTAATAAATTCTGTTGCAGCCTCACTCTTCCAAGTATCTTCAGTTCCAAGTTTTCCGATTTCCACCTTTACTTGATCAAATATTCCTTGAAGATTATTCGCGGATGTTCTAAGTGAATCAGCCTTAGCACGCATTTGTTCATAAGATATTTTTTCTTGATTCATGTTTCCCTCCTATAATTTACTTGCATTGGATGCAATATCATCTTGTAATTGTGTATAAGTTTGTGCAGCATTAAGCAAAAATTGTCCATATTGTTCAATAACTTTACCTAATGCTTCCATATTTTCTTTATAACCCTCAACTTGAGAAGTATACTTTATACTGTCTGCACCTTGCCAATTATTCTTTACATCATCTACAATTGAATAGATATTTGCAATCTCACTATTGTACTCAGATGCTTGTTCTTGTACATTAAGGCCCAACTGCTTAACAGTTTCCATATTTACTGATAAATCCATAAATCACTCACCTTTCTAATTATCAGAAATAATATATATATAATGTAGAACCCCCAAAACATTTTATTTTGTAATCAGATTCTAAGCATTATCATAATTTAATAACATATCTATAATGTAGTATCAGAAATGATTTCACTACCTGTTGTATCAGATAATGAAACCGAATTATCAACTGTATTTACAACATTTGCTGATTTTGATGCTCCACCAACTATAGAATTAACGTCTATATTCATAGAATACTTTTTATTTAAATATTCTGTTAAATCTGCTACAATTGTTTCATTAAATGCAATTTCACTTCCAACGCCATCATCATAACTAACACCTTGTTTAGATGATTCATATGCATAAAGTTCTGTTGCAACTGACTTATAATCAATTTTTATAGAATTATCTTCAATTTTAAGATAATCATAACCTGTTTTTTCAGCAAATTCAACAATCTTATCTTTATTACTTTCAATTACACTTTCAGCAATCTTTTCATAATTTTCACGATTTTTTGTAATACTATCACAAAAATTTTTAAATTTTTCATCAGTTGCATTAGGATAAAAACTTTTGAATATTTCCTTATTACTCTCAGTATTGTAATTTGACTTAGTTGCAAAATAACCACCAGCAATACTTGTTCCAGAAGCAATCACACTACTATAGACACTTGTATTACTTTCATCAATTATAAGTTTTCCATTCTCAACCTTAATGAAAGTATCATCTCCAGTTAAAACTCCAACTACCTTATCATCTTTAACATAGTATTTTTTAATATCATTGGCATTCAATTTTCCATCTTTATTAACATTTTTTACTGTAACAACATATTCACCGTCATTTGATTTTAAAAAGCCATTATAATTATCTTTTGTTACTCCAAATGGAGCAAGTAACTTTAATAATATACTTTCAACATCAATCTTATTTACTTCTTTTTTACTACTAGAGGTGCTGGAAGAACTACTTCCATAATTAGTGCTTACAGAATAACTAGTTGAAATGTTTTCAACAACATTGCTTCTTTCACCAATACTAATATCATCATTACCAGTATTACCAGCATTAATAGATACATCATCATCTATATCTTCCTCTACTCCTTTATTAACTTGCTCATTTTTTTCTTTATAAAAATTATAAACATTATTTGCTACATTTCTAAAATTAGAAATTTCTGCTATTAAACTTTTTATTTTATTTTTATTGGATATTAATCTATTATAATCAGCAGCTTCCTTTTCTTTAATTAATTTTGGTTCATATGTAAGGAATTTTACTATTTTACCTTGTATTAATTCAGTATAGCATTCTCCTACAGCTTTTAACATACTTTCAACTGCTTGTTCATTAACTTGCATCTTTTTTAAGCACCTCTCTTTATAAGCCAATTCCACCACGTATATATAAATCCCACCATGTGTCAAAGGGATAGAATTTCTTTTCATCTTTAACGCAAGAATTAACATATTCATCATATTTAGCTTCTCTTTCATCTAATAATTTATAACATTTAGATAATATTCCATTAGTTATTTCTTTTATCATTCTAATATTATTAATTAATGTATCTACTTGTACTACTCTTATTCTAGATAAACTAACTAGACTATTCATATCATCAGATATAGCTTTTACATTTTCAATTATACTATTCCATTTTTCGGAATATTTGCTTGAAGCATCATATAATTTTGCATCTTTTAATTCTTGTCCAGCAGATGAAGCTTTACTTTCTATTTTTGACATTGTAGCATTACAATCATTTAAAATACTTTTCAATTCATTATATTCTTGTTTAACACCATTCAAATATGTTATATATTCTTCATAAGCAGCATTATCAGAAGCTATTTCAAAAACTTTTTTTACAAAAGCATCAAAAGTTGCTTTGGGCATTACATTAAGTAGTTGATCAGCATCTGCTCTATACTTTTTTACTGTTTTCATTTTAAGTTCTATTTTTTCTGTAATTTCTTTTATATATGAGTACATAATTTCCTCCTTAAATAATTATCAATTCAGTTGCATTTCTTATACTTGTATCTTTTATTCTAACAGATTTATTGACTTCTTTACCTGTGTCTTTAATATATAATGAATGATTATGGTCAATATCAAAATTATTATCATTCATTTCATATAACGCTTTAGCAAGTAAATTAATAACGTTTTGAATTTTCTTATTGACTGGTATAAAACAATTATACTCCTTTTCTAATATAGGTACATATAAAACCACTAACACTTTATTATTCATCTGTAACACTCATTTCTAATAGTTTAATTAATTTAGCATTTCCATTTTTTATAATATATCCAAAGTTCATATCACAATTATTGTCGAGTTTTGTCCCAGATTGATTATATTTTAATACAAACTGTTCTGTTATTCCACTACCAAGCCATAAGCCTTCAGAATTAACTACGTACTGTTTATACCATGTATCGAACTCTTTTGACTTCACTTGCTGTACACTATCCATTATTAGTATAGATGAATTTTTTTTCATTGTCAAGTTCTCTAAAAGTATTTCTATAGTAATGTTATTAAATTTAGTAAAATCTAATAAAGAATCAATTCCAATAAAACAATATAAGTTATGATTTAATGAATTATTAACAAAATTACTATTACAATCATTATATAAAAAACTAATTTCTTTATTAGAATATGAATCATGTTTATCAATAACATGAACTGTCACTCCCTGCAATGTTGATATCATATTAAAAAGATTATAACCATATTTTTGTAACATATCTAATCTTTTTCCAGTAAAAACCGTTACAAATTTGTTTTTTAAATCATAAGTTTCAACTTTTAAATCTAATTTTGTAATTCCAACTGGTACTCTAGACAAATCATACATATAATTTATTACATGCTTTATTTTTACTATATCAGGTAATATTGGAATTATTTTCGCTCTTGTATTTTCCTGCTTTTTTAATTCATTAAAGGTATAATCAAGATAAGAATTATACTTTTCATCTTCACATACATGCATCGTTTGAAACTCATATACTATATCATTTACTTCTACTAAACCTCTACCAAATATATGTGATGGTTTTATTCTTCTTGCACCTGCTAAAATATTACTATAATCTCCATCATCATTTAACTGAAGAGCAATTTTTATTTTAAAATTTTGTTGTAATCTAAATCTTATCATATTAGATGCACTTGCTGTAAGAAGAAAATTAATTTTATATTTAATAGAATCTCTTGTAATATTTAATAATATATCATCATATTTTTCATAATTATCCTTAAACACCTCATAATTATTTATGAAAACTAAAATCATTGGAAATCTATCAACAACTTTAGGGTCACTAGATTCTGAAATAAATTTCTTTCTTCTTTCCATTTCTTTTTGAATCATATAAAAGAAGTTTAGTACTTTTTCTGAATTATCAACAGTTACTACATCTCCTACTTGAGGAGCATTTATAAATCTTCTTAACGACTCACTTCCAAAATCAAAAACATATATATTAATTTCGTTTGTATGATGTGTTGTTATTAAATCATATATAATTGATGATAAAAATAATTCTTTTCCACTATCAGCAGCTCCAAATAAAAGAGCATTACCTTCACTAGAAAACGGAAGAGTAAGTACATCTTGTCTTTGATTTAATGGATCATCATACTCACCAATTATCGGATTTATATTATTATAAATATATTGATATTTATACTTATCTCTTAAATTTTGGAGATAAATATTCTCTGGAATTTTGTCAAGCCATAACTGTTTTATAACTATACCTTCAGATGAAGATATATTAGATAAGTATTTTATGATATTATTTAATTGTTCACCGTTTGAATTTATGTTTAAAGGTTTTATATTATTTACTTCTTTGATGGTTTTTCCTAAATTTGAGACAAAAGTCAAAGAAGTATCTATCTTTTTAACAGGTTTATCACTAGGAATATATGGCGCACCACTCCAAGCTGCCTGCCCCAAAGTAAAGTACTCATTATAACCTATTTGCATATAAAATCTACCTGCTTGTTTTAACGAAGCAGCATCTGGTCTATCTATCATATCCATACTATCTGCTTTATCTTGAACCTTTAAACAAATACTAAACCTACTATTACTTCTAATTTGTTCATTAACAATACCACTTGGTTTCTGTGTTGCAAGGATTAAATGAACTCCCAAACTACGACCAATACGTGCAACACGAATTAGTTGTTCCATGAATTCTGGTTGCTGTTGTTTTAGTTCAGCAAACTCATCACTAATAATAATTAAATGAGGCACAGGTTCATCCACTAAACCATCTTGATACATTTTTTGATATTTATAAATATCAATTGTTCCTTCATCTAATTTTGTTCTAGCTTCATTAAATATCTTTTGCCTTCTATTTAATTCACTTTGTATCGAAGATAATGACCTATTCATTTCAAGTGTATCCAAATTGGTAATTGTGCCTACTAAATGAGGTAATTTTATCCCTAACTTATTATTATGAAATGCACCCGCTAAACTTCCACCTTTGTAATCAATCAAAATAAAATTTACATAATCAGGATGATAGTTCAATGCCATAGAAAGTATATATGTAATTATTAATTCAGATTTCCCAGATCCAGTCATTCCAGCTATTAAGCCATGTGGTCCGTGAGACTTTTCATGAATATCTAAATAAATTCCTTCTCCGGAAATATCAATTCCAAGCAAGGCTTTCAATGACAAAGTAGCATCATTCTTATTCCATCTATCTAAGCAATTTAGTTGTTCAATATTACTTGCCTTATACATTTCCAAAAATTCATATGTATTTGGTAGTAAAAACGTACCTTTAGTCATCTTTATTTTAATATTATTTAAAACTTTTGTTGCATCATAAAAATTAATTAAATCATATTTTTCAATATTAAATTCCAATTGTTTTTTTAATGACAATTCATTTGTAAATGCAACACAAGTTCCTTCTTTTAAATCTATAAAACTTGTACATTCATTTGGTAAATTATTAAGGCTGTCAGCAATAAATAACAAACTAAAACCCAAATTATCATTAGTCTGTAACAAATCAGAAATAATTTGTAAATTTGATGCTTTTTTATAATCATCAGTTATAATCAAGTAATATGTACTAAAATCAGTATACCTTGTTTTTGTTCCAAAGTTTTTTTCATTTGATGTTCTTTCTTTTAATATTTCTTCTAAATAAAGCGATATTTCTTTCATATCATCTGTATTATCTGCAATAAACCTAAATGTTCTAGAATTATTCCAAACGTGAGGTAGCATTTTTACACAATTTACATCTATATCTGTGTGTTCATCCAAAAACCAAACAATTTTCAATTCATCATAACTATGAAAAGCAATAAGTTGCATAAGTAAATAATGAAAATAATTATTCTTTTTTATAATATCATTTTCATCAACAATTGCAGATATTTTATTGTCTAAGAAAGAAAAAGTTATTGGAACATTATCTAACAATTTTGATTTGTTTACCAATTGATTAAGTATTCCAACTAATTTATCATCATCCATTGTAAAATGCTCTTCAGGATATCTTATATCAACATCTAAAGGAATGTTTCCAACTCCTAGTCTTACTTTCAAAAAATCTTGATTTACAATCCTTCTTTCAAACAAGCGCATATCTTTTTTTATAATAATTCTTTCACATTCTTTCACATCTGGATAATTACTGCTTAGTATTTGTCTTTGCTTTGTCATTATCTCATCAATTTCTTTGCTTTTTTTATTAATATAATTACTATATTTATCTTGCCTTTTTTGTTCTAATTTTCTTTTTTTTCTATTTTGATATCTTCTGTTTAGTATTGGCCATATCAATATTCCAGAAAGCATAGCTATTGAAATTGCAAGAGAAGGAACAATATCTCCAAAACTGCTTTTCCCTGACGAATACGTATTTAATGCGGAAAATAGTGTCACCATAGAAATCATCCCCATAGAAAGCATAGGTCCAATAACATAAGCAATAGGAGTATCATCTATTTTTTCTTCAGCAGGTGGTGCATCAACATTAATAACTTCTCTTTCTATAACACCTCTTAAATTAGGAGCACGTAAAAAATATTCATCTTCTTTTTCTTCTATATCTATTTCATCTTCATCCTCTATAAAAGGTACTGCATTTTCTTTTTTTAAAGGTAACAATTTTTCATTTGTAAAAACGTTATTATTAGGATTATTAATTATAAATGTATTGGCAAGATAAATAATCTTTAATCCGTATATAAATATAACATCACCATTTTTTAAAATTTGAGATGAAGTTACGATTGAATCATTAATATAAGATGTTGAATTAGCCTGTGCTTCAAAATACCAAGCCTTGTTTTTATTATATATTTTAAACTGTTGTCCATTTATCAAATTAGTTTTATACTGAATATTACTATTTGATGAATTGTTTATTATTAATTCATTAGCGCTATTTACATTAAATTGAGTAAAAGAATTATCATAAATATCAGTACAATACAAGAACCCTTTATCTCCAGTTTTAGAAAAACTAAGTACATAAAAAGAATTTACACTCAATGTAACTTCATTGTAATTTTCACTTTGATTTTTTAAAATTTTTACATTTTTATTTCCTTTAACTTTCCAAAAATTATTATCACTTTCAATATTAACATAATTTTTATCATTATCATTAATCAAATAATTTCCACTAATTTTATTAGGTAATCTTAACTTTAATAATTTTTCTTTTAGCATCAATACTACAAGCACAAGCCTCATCTCCTTTATTCTTATATAAATTTTAACACAAAAGCAAAAAAAATGATATAGAAAAAAAGAATTAATCTTCTAAATTCTTGATTAATTCTTCCTTAGCCATTTTAGTATACCCTTTTATTCCTTTAACTTTAGCCATGTACTTTAATTCTTCAATAGATAATTCTGATTTATCTACATCATCATCTTCAATACGACCATCATTAACAAGTTGTTCAATTTGTTCTTTAGTAATTGTTTCGTATCTAAGCAATGTTTTAGCAATCACATCTAGTAAATCTTTGTTATCTTTAATAATCTTCTTAGTTACATCATAGCACTCATTGATAATCTTTCTTTGTTCTTGATCTATTTCAAACGCTACTTGCGAAGAGAAATTACGCGATTTATTATAATCTCTACCCAAGAAAACACTTGATTCTTGATGTTCAAATTGAACTGGTCCTAACTCACTCATACCATATTCAGTAACCATAGCTCTAGCAATCTTTGTAGCTTTTTCAAAATCATTATGTGCACCTGTTGTAATTTCATTAAACTCTATCTCTTCTGCTACACGACCACCAAGTAATCCACTAATAGTTTCAAGTAATTCTTTCTTGGTTGATAAAAAAGTTTCTTCCTTTGGTAACATTAAGTTATATCCACCAGCAGCTCCACGAGGAATGATAGTAACTTTCTGTACTTCATTAGCACCCTCAAGTTTAATACCCACAACTGCATGCCCTGCTTCATGATATGCAACAACTTCTTTTTCATGTTCTGTATATTGTTTACTCTTCTTAGCAGGCCCCATTATAACTCGATCATGACCTTCATCAATTTCAGACATAGTAATTTTATCTTTACCACGACGCACCGCTAGAAGTGCTGCTTCATTAAGTAAATTTTCTAAATCAGCTCCACTAAATCCAACAGTTCTTTTTGCAATATTCTCTAGATTAACACCACGAGCAAATTTCTTACCTTTTGCATGTACTTCAAGAATCTCTTTACGTCCCTTAACATCAGGCAGATTAACTGTAATTTGTCTATCAAATCTTCCAGGTCTAAGCAATGCTGGGTCTAACACATCTGGTCTATTTGTAGCCGCAATAATTATTATTCCTTCATTTGCACCAAATCCATCCATTTCCGTAAGTAACTGGTTAAGAGTTTGTTCACGTTCATCATGTCCCCCACCAAGACCTGCACCTCTTTGGCGTCCAACTGCATCAATTTCATCAATAAATATTAGGCATGGAGCATTATGTTTTGCTTGTTTAAACATATCACGTACACGAGATGCACCTACACCAACAAATAATTCTACAAAATCAGAACCACTTATATAATAGAACGGTACATTTGCCTCACCAGCAACTGCTTTAGCAAGTAAAGTCTTACCAGTTCCTGGAGGACCTACAAGTAAAACCCCTTTAGGAATACGTGCCCCCATACTTTGAAATTTCTTTGGTTGCTTCAAGAAATCGATAAGTTCTGCTACTTCTTCTTTCTCTTCTTGCAATCCAGCAACCTCTTTAAATGTTACTTTATCTTTATCACTTGTAAGACGCGCTCTACTCTTACCAAAATCCATAGATTTGTTAGCCGCACCCATTTGTCTTGTAATAAAATAGAACCCAATACCAACTATTAAAAATAATGGTAATACATTTAGAATAAATGATAGAAAAATACTTGATGATGGATCAGCTGATGCTTTAACTTCAAAACCATAATTATTTCTTCCTTCATACAATTCTTTTATTGTCTCATCTGCTAGAGGCGCAGAAGCTTTAAAGGACTCATTATCATCATATTTTTTCATTTTACCAGTTAATTCATATACTCCGGCACTATTATTAGGAGTAATTTTTAACTCTGTAATCTGTTTCTTTTCCATGGACTTAATAAGTTCACTATAAGATAATTCATTTACTTTTTTATTTAATACTGTAAAAAAGTAAATAACTCCAAATATTATTAACGCTAATAAAATGTAAGAGAAAATACTCTTTTTAACTACTTTCTTATTCATATAAACATCCTTTCATCGCTCGTACTTAAGTATTATATCATACTTTCCACTATTTTTTCTATCAAATTTAGATTTTTTTAATCCCGGCAACCAAATTATTTCACCACTAGCATCCACTACTATTGGATAATTATCTCTCTTATCAATTGACACCTTTGAATCAATAAATATATTTTTTATTTTTTTAGAAACATTCATATTCTTTATTACCATTTTATCACCATTAATTCTATTTCTAACATAGATTGGTAATTTAATCTCACTACTATCTAAATAAGTGACATAATTATCAGTGTCAGTACATTCATCAACTTTTTTTATAATCCCATACCCATTTATAAACACACTAGTTTTAATTTCATATTTATAGTTTTCTTTCAATTCACTCTTAATAATATATGCATTAGAGTATGATTTTATAAATTTATAATTTCCTGGTATATCTATTACTATATTAGATTTTTTACTAGTTATACTATTATATAATGTATCAATATTCTTATCTGTAATCATATAAATATTATCTTTATATATTTTATATAGATATTTAGATATAATACTTTCAATTACCACCCTATCCTCTTTAAGTAATTCTTTCAAATTAATTATATCGTTAATTACAATTTTACTATATTGATTATCTACATATTTATCAAAAAAATTACTTACATCTGTTATTTTTTCAGAAAACTTTAAAAATTTTTTATGAACATTTTTATTCTCTTCTTTAAGCTTAGGCAATATATACTTACGATATCTATTTCTTGTATAGACATCTTTCATATTAGATTTGTCTACTGCATACCATAAATTGTTATTGTCCATATATTCTTCAATCTCTTTTTTAGTCAAAGTAATAAGTGGCCTAATAATTGTATACTTATCAAATTTATTTTCTCTATTAAATCCTGCATATCCTGATACAGTACTTCCCCTAACAATACGCATAAGAATAGTTTCCATCAAATCATCACCATGATGAGCAGTTAATAAGTATTTTGCATTATACTTTGCTACTAAACTTTCAAAAAATCTATAGCGAATAGTTCTAGCATAATCATGAAAATTATTAGTACCATACTTATCTATTATCATATACTCAAATATCATATTATTTTTTTCACAATACTCTTTAACACATTCGGCCTCTTTATAACTTTCAAATCTTACATTATGATTTACATGGGCAACTATAATATCAAACACTTTCGATTCTCTTACCTTTAACAATGTATCTAAAAGAAACATTGAGTCAGGCCCACCCGATACAGCCACTACTATTTTATCTTCATTTGACATAATTCTATTTAAATAAGTTATTACTTCCTGCATACAAATCCCTTCCAACAAAATATATTTTAGTATAAAACATAACATATATCAAGAAAATTACGTTTATTTTCAAAATAATGTGAGTTAGACAAGTAAAAGACATTACGAAATAACAATGTCCATAACTTGTCTAATAGTGGTTTCCATAAATTGTCTAATATGTCATATAATGTATCATATAAAAACTGCTATATATTTTTTCTATTACTTGTCTAATTAATGGTCAATGCCTGTTATATGGTGACGTGATAATTGATATATATAATCAAGGGCGAACGAAGTGAGTTCATCTTGACCCTTTATTATATATATCAATTTTTTTATAATGGTATAACAAACAAAGCTTGCCTTTGTTGTTATTGGCCTTTAAAAAAATTTTTTCCATAGTATAATAGAGTTGTTCGGAAACTAGAATTAAAAGGCATTAAAATTATAAAATCCACATAACAAAACCGCAAACTTTGCAAAATAAGAT
>CAMJTE010000048.1 GCA_946408655.1 uncultured Caryophanales bacterium
CTTAGAAATAAAGTTGGTAAATTTGAAAGTACAATTATGATTGTATTATTATTAATCTATTATGGATTTATACTTTGGGAGGGATTAGGATTATGAAATTTAAAGAATTAGATAAATTAAATACAAATGAAGTAGAAAAAAAAATATTAGAAAATTGGAAAAAGGTAGATATTTTAAATAGGACTATAGAAAATAGAGAAGGTAGCAAGGACTTTGTTTTTTATGATGGACCAATCTATGCCAATGCAAAACCTGGAATTCATCATGTATTTGCTAAAACTATTAAAGATTCATTTTGCAAATATAAAACCATGAAAGGGTATAGAGTGCTTAGAAAAATAGGACTTGATACGCATGGATTACCAATTGAAGTAAATGTCGAAAAGAAGCTTGGTTTTAAATCTAAAGCTGATATTGAATCATTTGGTATTGAAAATTTCTGTAAAGAGTGTAATAAAGCAACTGCTACTAATATAGATGAAGTTAATCACGTAACAGATATGATGGGACAGTTTATAGATTGTGATAATCCATATATTACATGCACTAATGATTACATAGAATCAGAATGGTGGATAATCAAGGAAATGGATAAGAAAGGATTAATCTATCATGGTAATAAAGTATTATGGTATTGTCCTAGATGCGGTACAGAGTTATCTAGTAATGAAGTATCACAAGGATATGAAAATGTATCAGTAAATTCACTTATTTTACCATTTAAAGTAAAAGATGAAGATACTTACTTTCTAGTTTGGACAACAACTCCATGGACTTTAATTGCGAATGTTGGTTTATGTGTTAATCCAGATTTAACTTATTTAAAAGTAGAATCACAAGGATATAAGTTTATTATATGTGAGTCCCTTGCAAATAAAGTGCTAGGCGATGAATATAAAGTACTTGAAACATATAAAGGTACTGATTTAGTAGGTATTAAATATGAACAATTACTACCTTTTGTTCAAGTAGAAGGCAAGTGTTTTGAAGTAATTGCCGATAGTTATGTAACAGATAGTGATGGTACAGGCATTGTTCATATTGCGCCAGCTTATGGTGAAGATGATAATAGAGTATGTAGAGAAAATAATTTTGGTTTTGTAAATCCAGTAGGTCCTGATGGATGCTATACAGAAGGCCCTTGGAAAGGTAGACTTGTTACTGATAAGGAACTAGAATTAGATATTATAAAATACTTAAAAGAAAATGATAAGTTATTTAAAAAGATAAAAATTAATCATGATTATCCGCATTGTTGGAGATGTCATCAAGCACTTATCTCTTATCCAAAACCAGCATGGTATGTTAAAACTACTGCTTATAAAGATAAGATAATTAAAGAAAATGAAAAGATTAGTTGGTATCCAGATTATATTGGAACTAAGAGATTTTCAAATTGGCTTGAAAACATGGTTGACTGGGGTATTTCACGTAACAGATATTGGGGATGCCCTATGCCAATCTGGACTTGTGAGTGCGGTAATAAAGAAGTAATTGGCTCACTAGATGAACTTCAAGAAAAAGTTATAGAAGATGTTAATGTAAGAGATATTGAATTACATAGACCTTATGTAGATGATTTGCATATTAAATGTTCATGTGGTAAGCCAATGAATAGAGTAACAGATGTTATGGATGTATGGTTTGATTCAGGTGTTATGCCATATGCTCAGTTCCATTATCCGTTTGAAAATAAAGAACTATTTGAATCACAATTTCCTGCGGATTTTATAGCAGAAGGGGTTGATCAAACTAGAGGTTGGTTCTACGTTTTACTTGTAATATCAACAATTATCTCTGGTCAGAGTAGTTTTAAAAATGTTGTTGTTAATGATATGATGCTTGATGCTAAAGGTAAAAAGATGAGTAAATCAACTGGGAATATCATAGATCCTGTTGATATTATGACTAAATATGGAGCAGATCCAATTAGGTGGTATATGTTATCAGTATCTCCAGTATATACTCCTTTAAAATTTGATGAAGAAGGAGTTAAAGAAGTTATATCTAAATTCTTTAGTACTCTTAAAAATACTTATAATTTCTTCGCAATATATGCTAATGCTGATAATATAGACCCAAAAGATTTCAATATACCTTATGATTTAAGAACAGAAATTGATAAATGGTTATTATCTAAATATAATAAATTAGTAAGTAGTGTAACTAAATATATGGAAGAATATGACTTAACAAGTACAGTTAGAAGTATTCAAAACTTTGTTAATGAAGATTTATCTAACTGGTATATTAGAAGAAATAGAAGAAGATTTTGGTCTAGTATAATGGATGATGATAAAAAAGCGGTATATAATACTACTTATGAAGTATTACTTGGACTTACTAAATTAATCGCACCTATTGCTCCATTTGTTGCAGAAGATATCTATAAGCATTTAACAAATAAAGAATCTGTTCACTTAGAAGATTATCCAGTATCTAATTTAGATTTAGTTGATGAGAAGATTGAAGCAAGAATGGATCTTGTAAGACATCTAATTTCACTTGGTAGAAATATAAGAGAAGAAGTTAAGATTAAAGTAAGACAACCAATTAGTGAAGCATTAATAGATGCGAAAAACAAGAATCTAATTTCGGATTTAACACCATTAATTATGGAAGAATTAAATGTAAAAGAAGTTGTATTTACAGAAGATATTTCTAAGTTTATGAACTTTAGTGTTAAACCAAACTTTAAAGAGGTTGGAAAAGTATTAGGACATAAGATTAAAGAGTTCCAAACTAAGTTACAAGAATTATCTAATGATGACATTAATTTACTTAGAGATAATAAAGAAATAACTATTAAGTTAGATAATGAAGACTTTACAGTTAATTCTAATATGGTACTAATTAATTCTGTTTCAAAAGAAGGATTTGATGTTGCTTTAGAAGATAATGACTTTATTATCTTAAATACCGAATTAACTAGTGATTTAATTAATGAAGGTATTGCACGTGAGTTTGTATCAAAGATTCAAAATTTACGTAAACAAAAAGATTTTGATATTGTAGATAGAATTAATATTTACTATAGTGGTGATAAAGAAATTGATAATAGTGTAGATGAATTTAAAGAATTTATTAAGAATGAAACTCTTGCACTAGAGATTATAAAAAGAGAATCCAGTAATGTAGTTGATTTAAATGGTCACAGTGCTAGTATAGATGTTGAGGTAGTAAAGAAATAGTGTATGACAAAGAGAAGATTAAGTAAATATGATGAAAAATATATTAAGAAATGTTATATAACTGAATATAAAATTGATGATGAAAAAAAGAAAATATATGTATATTATATAGATGGAACAAGTTATGATTATCCATTAACTTCTCAAGCATTAGAAAATATAAAAAAAACAATGCGTGATGAGTATAATGACTGGCGCAATTTAGTAAAACAAGTATATATGTTTAATCCTATAAAACTTATATATCTTAACATGATAATTAGAAAACAAAAGTATTACTTAGAACATGAGAATGTATTTAATAATTGTAGTATAAAAAGAGATTCTTTAGATAGTGTTTTATCAAAAAAAGAGATACAATTAATGAAAATATCAAAAAAACTTACACACAGCTACTTTAATTTAGCTACTGTACAAAATTATAAATTAAGTACAATGAAAAAAATACATAGGATAATATCTGTGAATAAGAAAAAGAAAGGTTCAAGTAAAAAAAGATAATTAAATAAACAAGGCTACTGTCATTTAGCCTTGTTTTGATGTTTTAGAAATTCTCTAAGCATTTTAGTAAGTGCTCTTTTTTCTATTCTTGATACATAACTTCTAGATATACCAAGAGTTTTTGCAATCTCCTTTTGCGTTAATTCATCACTATCGTTTAAGCCGTATCTTTTAATAATTATTTCTTTTTCTCTATCGTTAAGTACGTTAAAGTATTTCTTTAAAAGATTGATGTTATTTTTAGTGTGTATATCTCCTACAAAGTCCGGATTATCTGTTTTAAGAATATCTAGTATTGTTATTTCGTTACCTTCTTTATCAAAACCTATTGATTCATTAATACTAACATTTTTACTGTGTTTTTTATTGTTCCTAAAGTACATTAGTATTTCATTTTCAATACATCTTGCAATATAAGTGGTAATTCTAGTATTATGATATTTAGAGTATGAATCAATACCTTTTATTAATCCAATTGTACCTATTGATATTAAATCATCGTTATCACCTTTATTATTCTCATACTTTTTTACTATGTGAGCAACCAATCTAAGATTATGTTCTATAAGTTTTGCTCTTGCACTTTTATCGCCAGTTTTTAATAGTTCAATACATCTTTCTTCTTCTTCTTTATCAAGTGGATCTGGAAACACATCATTAGAATATGCAGCCGAAAAGATAAAGAAACCTTTAAATAAGTATTTTAAAAATTTAAACATAAATCACTTCCTAATAAATATTATGCATTTAACACAAATTTATCTATTGTAGAAAATAAATATAAATGATATAATTAATCATAGAATGAAGGTGCTTATGAAGGTATTATGTATAGGTCATGCAACGTATGATGTAGTAATTCCAGTTGATAGTTTTCCTTTAGAAAATACGAAGAATAGAACTATGGATTCTATATATTGTGGTGGTGGTCCTGCTTCTAATGCGGCATACTTGCTTGGCAAGTGGGGGATTGATACATATTTTTCTGGTCTTGTTGGTGATGATTATGCTGGTAATTATATTGAAGCAGAGTTTAAGAGTGTTGGTGTTAATATAGATTACTTCATTAAGGATAAAGACTATAAAACTACTAAATCATATATAATTGTTAATACGTCTAATGCTTCACGTACTTCTATTGCTTGTCAAATTAATAAGAAAAGTATTACTGATATAAGTATTGATATTAAGCCTGATATAATTCTTATTGATGGGCATGAGGTAGAGTTATCAAAAAAAGTAATTAGTAATAATAAAGAGGCTACTGTTGTAATAGATGCAGGAAGATGTACAGATGATGTAATTGAACTATGTCATATGTCTGATTACATAGTGTGTTCTAAGAGCTTTGCTGAAGATTATTCTAAAAGTAGTGATATCGATATTATGATGAATAAATTAAATAGTGATTTTAAAGGTGAGGTAGTAATTACTTTAGAAGATAAAGGATGCGCTTATTATTCACATAGCATTAAAATAATTAAGAGTGTACCACTACCTGCAGTTGATACAACTGGGGCTGGTGATATATTTCATGGAGCATTTGTATATGGATTAATTAATAACTGGGATATGTATAAGATATTAACGTTTGCAAGTACTACTTCAGGTTTATCAGTAACTAGAATGACTGGTAGAAAATCGATATTTCCATTAAAAAAAGTTGAGGATTTATATAATGAACTTAGAAGACATAATTTTTACTGATAATCTTCCTACTATTGATTTGCACGGTTTTGATAAAGACTATGCTAGAATTAAGATCAATGAGTTTATTAGTGATAATAAAAAGATGAAAAATGATATAGTTGTAATTATTCATGGTAGAGGATTAGGTATACTAAAAAGAGAGACTGATAATACTCTAAGAAAAAATAAAGATGTATTAGATTATAGATTATTTTATAATAATACTGGTATGACGTTAGTTAAGATTAAAATTGACAAATAATGTAAGTTATGATATTCTATTCGTGCTTATGAAGATGTGTTTAAAGGGATGTGTTTAAATGTATAATGAAAGAAAAGAAAAACTTGGCATATTAAATTATTTAGCTTATATAGCAATTATTTTATTAATACTAATTATTGTTATTGTAATAGTTGCTAAAAAGAGTAGTAAAAAGACAGTTGAAAAGCCAAAAGAAATGGTACTATATAGTGAAGAACAGTTAGAGAAAATTGAGAATGATTATAGTGAAGATATGGCAGCTAATATGGCTAGTTTTAAATATAATGCAATAGATTATTATAAAGAAAAACTAGGTAATGAAAAAGTAGATATGGTACTAACACTACAAGATTTTTATGATAAACACTTTATTGAAGAGTTAAAAGTTGAAGATACTAAGTGTGATAGTGAAAATAGTAAAGTTGAAGTTACGAAGAAGAGTAGTGAATATAAGTTAGATTTTACTTTAGTGTGTGGAGATTCTAAAGCAATAATGGATACCTATTTAAGTAAGTATAGTTATTGCAAGAATGGGGAAATATGTGAAAAAAAGGTTGAGAAAACTGATAAGAAAGATAATCCAACACCAATTTCTACTCCAGAGCCAGAACCAACACCAAATCCAAATCCAACACCAGATCCAGTTCCTAATCCGGGTGATGGTAGGTATACTTTCTATGAATATACTTTAACACCATCTACTTCTGTTGGAACATATTCTAATTGGTCTAATTGGGGTAAAGATGTTATAGAACCTAGTTTATTAGTAGAAGTTGAGACTAAGGAAGAGACTGAAACTAAAACAGGAAATTGTACCGAGACAAAAGAAGAAACTTATATATCTGGATATAATACTGAAACTTATATTGCAGGATATGTTACTAAGAAGTATCAAGTAGGTACTAAGAAAGTACAAACTGGAACTAGACAAGTTACTATTAATGGTAAGGTAGTAAATCAAGCTATCTATACTAATCAACCTATTTATCAAACAAAAGAAGAACCAGTTTATAAGACAAAGCAAACTCCTATTTACTCTACTAGAGAGGTTACTGTTGACAACTGTACAGGTAGTGTTAAATATTATAGATCTCGCAAGTTTACTTATAAAAAAGGAATTAATTATATTAAATATAGTATAAGTGATAATGATGAGAACTTATTAAAGAGTGGTTATACTAAAACTGGTAATACAAAAGAATTCTAGACTACTTATGTAGTCTTTTGTATCAAGAAGGAGGAATATGAAGAAGAATAGTTTTAAAATTTTATTTCATTATTTGAAACATGATAAATTAAAGATTACAGTATATATATTTTTAATTTTATTAAATTACTTACCATCACTAATATCAGCGTATTTTTGGGGTAAAGCATTAGAATTTCTAATTATAAAAGATATGATTAACTTTAGTGTCTATTTAGCTATATGGTCATCTATATATATTATCTTTTATACATTTCTACAAGTTCCAACTCAAAAAATTTATAATAATTTATCAATCAAATTTATGAAAAATGTAAGTAAAGATTTATATAGAAAAATTGATAATTTACCAGCTATAGCATTTGAAGATATTGGTGTTGGAGAGTTTATTAATAGACTATATGATGATACAGAAAGAATTATGAATTTACTAGCCCAACTAGTAAAGTTAGTATGTCAATCAATAGTAGTTGTATTTGTATTTATATTATCTTTTTCAATATCAGTTTACTTAGGGTTAGAAATAGTTGTGTTTGCTATTATAATGGGACTTATTTCATATAATTTCTTTCCTAAGATTAAAGAAACACAAAAAAGTATAAAAAAAGAAACTGATGAATATGTAAAGGTTGCAACAGAAAATATTACCGGTATTCGTGAAATAAAAGCATTAGGTATAAAAAAGAATGTTGAGAAGAGTATTTTTAATAAACTTGATATAATATTTAAACATAATAAGAAGATGAAAAATTATGAAATTACTTATTACAGTCTAAACAACTTAATATATTTTATATTACAGTTTGGAATACTTATAACATGTGCATATTTTGTTGTTGAGGGTAAAGTTGAATATAGTGTATTTATTATGCTTGATATGTATATATGGCGTGTTGATCAAGTAGTAGAAAATTTATCTGACTTTGGAGTTAATTATAATAAAGTAAAAGTATCTCTTAATAGATTAGATGAGATTATTAATAATAGACTATATGAAGATGAAGCATATGGCAATATAGAATTAAAAGACAATGATGGTGTAATTAAATTTAATAATGTATCATTTAAATACCGTCCTGAAGAAGATTATGCTTTAAAGAATCTTAGTTTAAATCTTGATACTAACAAAAAGATTGCGATAGTAGGTAGAAGTGGTAATGGAAAATCAACATTGTTTAATCTTTTACTTAGATATTTTGATGTAAGTAGTGGTTCGATTACTATAGATAGTATTAATATCAAGGATTTAAATGAAGAATCATTAAGAGATAATATATCAATTATAAGGCAAAGTCCATTTCTATTTAATTTGTCTATTATAGATAACTTTAAAATTGTAAAAGAAGATATTACTCTTGATGAAATTAGAAAGTATTGTAAAGAAGCCTATATAGATGAGTATATTATGAGTCTACCAAAAAAGTATGATACTGTAATTGGAGAGGGCGGAATAAACTTATCAGGAGGTCAAAAACAAAGACTTGCTATTGCCAGAACACTTATGCGTAATACTAAGATTATATTATTTGATGAAGCAACGAGTGCCCTTGATAATGAATCACAAGAATATATCAAAAAAACTATTGATAACCTTGTTAAAAATCATACTATAATAATAGTTGCGCATAGATTATCAACAATTATGGATGCAGATATAATTCACGTCATTGATAAAGGAAAGTTAGCTGGAAGTGGAACTCATAGTGAATTATTAGACAGTAATAAAATATATAAAAAATTATATTTAAGCGAACAAGTGGATTGATATTATAATAGGTAAATATAATTGTAAACTAAATAATAGTTTGTTCTATTATTTTTTTATTATGCATATATTTTGATAGGTGATTTTATGCGTGCTATAGCTTTTCCTAAACTTGCGAATTACGATGTTCCTGTTCTATATTTATTGAGTCATGTAACAAATTATAAAATAATTAAACCTATAATTAATTTAAATACTACGGAATTAGGTAGTAAGTATAGCCCTGATTTTGTATGTGCTCCTTTTAAATATACACTTGGCAGTTTGATAAATGGCCTTGATAAAGGAGCTGATATTCTTATGCAGTTTGGTGGAGGGTGTAGGTATGGATATTATGCATCACTTCAAGAAGAGATATTAAAGGATTTAGGTTATAAGTTTAAGATGTATAACTTAGTTACGGCAGGGCATACAGATTTAAAAAGAATGTATAGAATTATAAAAGAGATTGAGCCTAATATTAAACTTAGAAAACTAATTAGATATGGAATAATAAGTATTATGATGGTTAAGTATATGGATATTATTGATGATTATATTAGAGAGAATATTGGCTTTGAATGTGAAAAAGGATCTTTTATTAAACTAAAGAAGAAGATGTTAAATGATTTTTCTAAATGTAAAGGTTTATTTCATTTAAGAAGATTATATAGAAAGTATAAAAGAGATTTTAAGAAGATTAAGGTTGATAAACCTAAAGACTATATTAAAGTTGGTTTAATTGGTGAGTTATATACTTTGATGGAAGATAATGCGAATTATTGCGTAGAGTATGAACTTGCGAAACATGGTATTGCGATTAAAAGGTTTACTAATGTTACATATTTATTACTTAAGAAAAGAAAGTTAGTTAAGAATTATTTAAAGAAAATGAAGAATATTAAATATAAATTAGGTGCGGATGCCCTAGATAATGTTTATCATACTGAATATCTATGTAAGCAAGGATATGATGGCATTGTTCATATAAAATCTAGTTTTTGTACTCCAGAGATTGGCGCTATGCCACTTATAAATAAAGTAGCTAAAGAGTATGATGTACCAGTAATATTCTTTAGTTTTGATACTAATACATCTAAAGTAGGTGTAGAAACAAGGATAGAAGCATTTGTTGATATGTTAAAAATGAAGAAGGAAATGTGAGAAAGAGGGTTTATAATGAAGAAATGTTATTTAGGCGTAGATATAGGTTCTATTTCAACAAAGGGTGTAGTTATTGATTGTGATAATAATATAATTGCGAAGGAATATATTTGGACGGAAGGTAATCCTGTAGGTGCGGTAAAAAAGTTGGTTGGTATTCTAAAAAGTCAGGTAAGTAGTGATTATGCATTAAAAGGCATTGGTACTACAGGTAGTGCGAGAAAATTAATTGGTTTAATGCTAGGTACAGATGTTGTTAAAAATGAAATAACAGCTCATGCAGTAGGTACTACATCTTTATATCCATCTGTTAGAACAATTCTAGAAATTGGTGGACAAGATTCTAAGATAATTCTACTTAATAATGGTATTATTACTGACTATGCGATGAATACTTTATGTGCGGCAGGAACAGGTGCTTTTTTATCTAGTCAAGCTAAAAGAATAGGCGTAGATATTAATGAGTTTGGGGATATGGCACTTAATAGTGATAATCCTGTTAAGATTGCCGCGCGTTGTACTGTGTTTGCAGAATCCGATTTAATACATAAAGCTCAATCAGGTTATGAGATAAAAGATATAGTGGCAGGTCTTTGCAGAAGTATTGTATTAAACTATTTAAATAATGTTGGTAAAGGTAAAAAGATAAAAGGACCTATTATATTTCAAGGAGGAGTAAGTAAGAATAAAGGAGTTGTCAAATACTTTAAAGAAGTACTTGGTGAAGATATAATAGTAGATGAAAATAGTCATTTAATGGGGGCTTTAGGTATTGCTATTATCTCTAAAAAATATGAAAGTGATAAAGTATATAGTTTTGATGTTAGTGATATTAGTTTTATAACTAAAGGTCATGAGTGTAGTGGATGCAGTAATAATTGTGAAGTATTAAAAATATATAAGAATGGTGAAATGATAGATGCTTGGGGAAATAGGTGTTCTAGGGGAGTAAATAGTTAACATTTAAACTAATAGTTATTTTTTGTCAAGAAAT
This sequence comes from uncultured Caryophanales bacterium, assembly GCA_946408655.1. Classification (GTDB taxonomy): domain Bacteria; phylum Bacillota_I; class Bacilli_A; order RF39; family UBA660; genus RUG12438. The sequence goes on from CAMJTE010000048.1 coordinate 10,753, forward strand.
TTAAATCTTCTTGATTTTTTTTCAAAAAAAAGAAGGAAATTTAAAAGTTTTGTTGAATGATAATATTAGAGGGAACAGTAAGCATTAATTCTAGAAAGTTTAGGTGATGTAGAAAGGATATTTTAAAATAATGTTTATTTAGTACCTCTTAGAGAGGAGAATAAATGAGTACTTATACTGATGAATTAGGTGAAGATGAGGTCATTCTGTTATACTTTGATAAAGTTTTCAAGCTTACATTTGGTGATTATAATCATGTAGAAT
>CAMJTE010000049.1 GCA_946408655.1 uncultured Caryophanales bacterium
TTGATATTAATAAGACTTGGGATGATAAAGATAATTATGATGGATTAAGACCTATAGAAATTGCAGTTGACTTATATAAAGATGGCGTATATTACGATACTATCATTATTAATGAAAATGATGATTGGAAATATACTATTAAAGATTTAGATAAGTATGCAAATGGTACTGAGATTCTATATACTATCTTAGAACACCCAGTTGCTTACTATGAATCAATAATTAATGGCTTTGATATAACAAATAAGCATGAAGTTGTTGAAGGAAAAGGCGGAGTTATCGAAGAAGTTGCTGCTCCAAATACTGGAATTGATGAATCTACTAATAGTACTTCTAAAATAATTGAAATGATATTAGTTATATTAGGATTATCATTTGTTTCAAAAAAATTAATTAATGAATAAGATTGCTATAAAAAGTAATCTTTTCTTTTGTTAAATTGACAAAAATGTATAAAACATATATTATATAGTTGTATTTAAGCGGGTGGTTTATGAAGAAAAGAAATATTTCATTAATACTTATTTTATTACTGGTAGTAAGTTTATCTTTCTTTTTTATATTTAATAAAAGTACAAATAAAAAAGAAAACATTAAAAAGCAAAGTAATAAAACTAATGTTGTAGAAAAAAAAGAAGAGACTCAAATTACTCAAAAAGAGACATACGGTAATACCGATATAATAGGTAATATAAAAATTGAAGGTACTGATATAGATGAGTATATAGTACAAACTACAGATAATGATTATTACTTAAAACATAATTTGAAGAAGGAATATGATATTGCTGGTTCTGTATTTATGGATTTTAGAAATAGTATTGATGATAAAAAGATTCTTATTTTTGGTCATAATGCTAGAAAATTAGAAACTGTGCCATTTCATGATTTGGAAAAGTATTTAGATAAAGATTTTTACAATAATAATAAATATATTGATTTAAAGCTAGGTGATGAAGATAGTAAGTGGATAATTTTTTCTGTTATGATTGTAAAAAAAGGTGATAATACTCATATGAAACTTGAATTTAATGATGATACATGGATGCAACATCTTAATTATTTAAAATCTAACTCTATTTATAATACTGGTGTAGATATTGTTAGTAGTGATAAAATAGTTGTGATACAAACTTGTAATTATAATCCAGAGAATACATATATTTTGGTATGTGCTAAGAGAATATAAACGATTGATTTATGTTCTTTTTCTTTTGTTTTCTTTGACTTTTCGCATTTTGACATGTTATAATTACTCTGGTGGTAAAATGGTAAAATACAATGAAGATTCTATTAAAGTACTAGAAGGATTAGAGGCGGTTAGAAAAAGACCTGGTATGTATATCGGATCTACTGATAAACGTGGACTTCATCATCTAGTATGGGAGATAGTTGATAATAGTATAGACGAAGTAATAAATGGTTTTGGTAAAAAGATTAAAATAACTATTCATAGTGATTCTAGTATTAGTGTTGAAGATGAAGGAAGAGGTGTTCCAGTTGGAATGCATGCTACTGGTAAGTCTACACCGGAAGTAATATATACGGTACTTCATGCTGGAGGTAAGTTTGAATCTAGTGGTTATACTGTATCAGGTGGACTACATGGAGTTGGTGCATCAGTTGTAAATGCGCTATCTAAATGGATGCGTGTAAACATTAAAAGAGATGGATATGAGTATTCAATATCATTTAAAGATGGTGGTAAGGTAGATAGTAAACTTACAAAAGGCATGAAAACTAGTAAAACTGGAACTAGCGTTAGATTTATGCCGGATGATACAATATTCTCAACTACTCATTTTTCATTTTCAACAATATGTGAAAGAATGCAAGAGAGTGCTTTTTTGCTTGAAGGATTAACTATAGATATTGTTGATGAGATAGATAATAGACATGAGAGTTATTGCTATGATAATGGATTAAAATCATTTATTGAATATATTAATGAAGATAAGTCTGCCCTTCATAATGTAGTACAGTTTGAGGGTGTAAAAGATAAGATTGATATTAAAGTTGCTTTTCAATATACAGATACTTATTCTGATAATATTATTTCATTTGTTAATAATGTAAAAACATCTGATGGTGGTACCCATGAAGTGGGCTTTAAAACAGCAATTACTCGTGTATTTAATGATTATGCAAGATCTAATGGTTATTTAAAAGCTAAAGATAAGAATTTAGAAGGACCAGATACTAGAGAGGGGATTACTGCTGTATTATCTATTAAAATACCTGAAGCATTATTGCAGTTTGAAGGACAGACTAAATCTAAGTTAGGGACACCGGAGGCTCGTAATGCAGTAGAAAGTGTAGTAAGTGAGAAATTACAATTTTTCTTGGAAGAAAATAAAGCTATTGCAACCAAAATAGTTGAGAAAATGGTTAAGAGTAAACAAGTTCGTGAGGCTGCAAGAAAAGCAAGAGATGAAGCGCGTAATGGTAAGGCTAAAAATAAAATAGAGAAGAATTTATCTGGTAAATTATCGCCTGCTCAAAGCAAGAATCCTAAGAAAAATGAACTTTTTTTAGTCGAGGGAGATTCAGCAGGTGGTTCAGCTAAAGGAGGACGTGATCGTAAATTTCAGGCTATACTTCCTCTTCGTGGGAAAGTTATTAATACCGCAAAAGCGTCCCTAACAGATATTTTAAAAAATGAAGAGATTAATACTATGATTCATACAATTGGAGCAGGTGTTGGTTCTGACTTTACCGTTGAAGATTCTAATTATGATAAAGTTATTATTATGACCGATGCCGATGTCGATGGTGCGCATATTCAAATATTACTTCTTACATTTTTCTATTATTATATGAGAGGTCTTATTGAACAAGGTAAACTTTATATCGCACTACCTCCACTTTATAAACTAGATTATGGTAAGAAACATTTCTATGCTTATACAGATGAAGAATTAGAAACAATAAAAAAAGAAAATACTGGTAAATATTCAATTCAAAGATACAAAGGTTTAGGAGAGATGAATGCTGATCAACTTTGGGAGACTACAATGAATCCTGATACTCGTAGTTTAATTAGAGTAAATATTACTGATGCTGCACTTGCAGAGAAAAGGGTTAGTGTTCTAATGGGTGATAAAGTAGAACCACGTAAAGAATGGATTAATCGTAATGTAGAGTTTACAATGGAAGATAATTATAGGGCGTGATTAGATGTTAAAAGAACAAATTGAAAATTATATACCATTTGATGAGCAAGAAGAAAGAGATAAAGAACAATTTTTAGAATTTATTAATAAGTTTGATGATGTTTTAACTAGAGATAATGTTTTCGGACATTTTACTGCATCTGCTTTTGTTGTTAATAAAGAGAGGACTAAGATGGTTGTAGTTTACCATATTATAAATGATGGTTGGATATATCCTGGTGGACATGCTGATGGCATTGAAGACTTACTTTCTGTTGCAGTTCGTGAAGTAGAAGAAGAAACAGGACTTAAAGCCAAGGTATTAGATAATGAAATTTTTGGAATTCAATCGGGTCCTGTAATCGGACATGTAAAACGTGGTAAATACGTTTCTGCACACATTCATTTGGATTGTGTATATCTTATGGAAGCTGATGATAATGTCCCACTTGTATATAGAATAGATGAATCAAAAAGCATTAAGTGGGTTAATGTTGAAGATGCATATGATAATACAGTGTGTGATTTTATAAGACCAATACATAAAAAACTTATAAAGAAATTAAAAGGCAGGAGAAGTGTTTAGATGGAAGATATATTAAAAAGAATACAAGATTATGCTTTAGAAGAAATAATGGGTGATAGATTTGGTAAGTATGCTAAAGAAATTATTCAAGATAGAGCTATTCCGGATGTAAGAGATGGATTAAAACCTGTTCAAAGAAGAATTTTATATGCAATGTATAAAGCAGGAAATACGCATGAAAAAGGATATATTAAATGTGCGGCAACAGTCGGGGACGTACTTGGTAAATTCCATCCTCATGGAGATTCATCTGTATATGATGCGATGGTTAGAATGAGTCAGTGGTGGAAACAGAATGAGATACTAATTGATATTCATGGTAATAATGGATCTATGGATGGAGATAGTGCTGCTGCATATCGTTATACAGAAGCTAGACTTTCAAAAATTAGTAGTGAACTTTTAAAAGATTTAGAAAAAGATACGGTTGCTTGGGCACCTAACTTTGATGATAGATTTCTAGAACCAACTGTTCTTCCTGCTAAATTTCCTAATTTACTTGTCAATGGTACTAATGGAATAAGTGCAGGGTATGCAACTAATATTCCGCCACATAACTTAGGTGAGATAATAGATGCAACTATTAAAAGGATTGATAGTCCAAACTGTAGATTGGATACAATACTAGATATCGTAAAAGGACCTGACTTTCCAACTGGAGGAATTGTAGAAGGTAAAAAAGGAATAGTAGATGCATTTACTAGTGGTCGTGGAAAAGTAATAGTTAAAAGTAAATGTGAGTTTGTAAAAGAAAAAGGTAAAGAACAAATAATTGTTACAGAGATACCTTTTGAAGTAAATAAAGCGTCTTTAGTAAGCAAGATAGATGCCATTAGAATAGATAAGAAAATAGAAGGTATTAGTGAGGTTCGTGATGAGACTGATAGAGACGGCCTAAGAATTGCCATTGACCTAAAAAATGGTGCCAATAAAGAGATGATTCTTAATTATTTACTTAAGAATACTGAACTTCAAGTATCATATTCTTATAATATGGTCGCAATAGTTAATCGTAGACCGATGACATTAGGTATCCTAGAGATGCTTGATGCTTATATTGCTCATCAAAAAGAAGTGGTTAAAAGAAGAAGTGCTTTTGATCTTAGAGCCTATGAAAAAAGACTGCATATAGTAGATGGATTTTTAAAAATGATATCTATACTTGATAAAGTAATTAAGGTAATTAGAGCAAGTAAGAATAAAAGTGATGCGAAAGATAATTTAGTTAAAGAGTTTGATTTTACTGTAGAACAGGCAGAAGCAATAGTTACTTTACAACTATATCGTTTAACTAATACTGATGTAGTTGCTCTAGAAGAAGAAAAGGAAAAACTTGAGAAGTTTATTGCTGCACTAAAACAAATTCTATCTGATGAAAATAAATTACATGAAGTAATGAAACATGAGTTAAGAAAAATCAAGAAAGAATATGCTACTGATAGAAAAACAGAAATTAGAGATGAGATTACTGAGATTAAGATAGATACAACTGATATGATACCTAAAGAAGACTGTATCGTTGTAGTAACGCATGAAGGATATGTTAAACGTAGTTCAATAAGAAGTTATCAATCTAGCGAAGCTACTCCTACTTTAAAAGAGATGGATTATATAATAGGTTTATATGAATTAAATACATTAGATACTGTTTTAATATTTACTGATTTAGGTAATTACTTATATATTCCAGTATATGAACTTCCGGATTTAAAGTGGAAAGACATGGGGAAACATGTAAGCAATATTGTTAAGATGGATGCAGAAGAACATGTTATAGAGTGTATTCCTGTTAATGATTTTAATGCAAATAAAGCTATTACTATGTTTAGTAAGAATGGTATGGTTAAAAGATCTATCTTAAAAGATTTTAAAGTAAATAGATATAATAAACCATTATGTTCTATGAAATTAAAAGGTAATGATTTAGTAGTTTCAGTAACTGATAAAGTAGGTAGTGAAGTATTTATTACTACACATAATGGTAATGCTTTAAGATATGATATTAATGAAATTGCCGTTGTTGGAGTTAAGGCTGCAGGAGTTAAAGCTATATCTTTAAAAGATAATGATACTGTAATTAGTGGAGATGTTTATAATGGAGAAGACTATGTATTAGTCCTAACAGATAAAGGTACTGCTAAAAGAGTAAGAGTATCTGAGTTTGAGAAAACTAGTAGAGCTAGGCGTGGTGTACAGATTATAAGAGATGTAAAAACTAATCCATATCATATTATTAATAGCTTTATTATAGATAATAAGAATAATATAGGAATTATATTTAAAGAAGATATTGAGTATAAGAAAGTAACTGATATTCCAATATTAGATAGATATTCAACAGGTAATAGTCTTTCTAATCAAGTGATAAATGGTATGTTAATTGAAAAAAATATTATTAATCCTAAAGAGATTAAAGAAGAAATAAAAGAAGTATCATTAGAATCTATTGATGATAAAATTATGACAATTGATGATTTCCTTAAAGATTTCGAAAAATAGTTATTGAAAAAAATAAAAAATAGTAGTATATTTATGATGTAGTTTTTTTGCTGTTAGGATACTACGTCGATAAGGGTAAAGCTTTTTGTTTGTTTTTCTCAAAAACAAGCACTCCTTTCTAAATAGATTGGTGCTACTGTTGGAACCAAGGATAAACTAAATACTTATAGTTTAATTCTTGGCTTTTTTGTTGTAAAAAATTATAATTTATGGTATTATCTTTTGGTAGGTGGTGGTATTATGTTGCCTAATTTATTAGAAGCAAAAAAAAGAACAAGTAATAAGGTTAAGAATTATAAATATATTAAAGATGATAGATATAAAGAAGTAGGTAAAAATAAAACATATTACATTAAAACTTATGGTTGTCAGATGAATGTTCATGATAGTGAGAATATAAAAGCACTTCTAGAAGAGATGAGTTTTAGCGAAGTTGATAATATGGAAGATGCTAATTTAATCTTACTAAACACTTGTGCGATAAGAGAAAATGCACATAATAAAGTATTTGGTTTCTTAGGTAGAGTAAAACATTTAAAAGAAACTAAAAACGTTATTACCGGTATTTGTGGATGTATGGCTCAAGAAGAAAATGTAGTAAATGAAATTAAAAATAAATATAAGTGGGTAGATATTGTATTTGGAACTCATAATATATCCCAGTTGCCTCGTATACTTAGTGATAGTATAAATAATAATAAGCAAGAAATAGAGGTATTAAGTTGTGAAGGAGATATCATAGAAGATATTCCGGTAAAAAGAGATTCTAAGTATAAAGCTTGGGTTAATATTATGTATGGTTGCGATAAGTTTTGTACTTATTGTATAGTTCCATACACTAGAGGAAAACAGAGGAGTAGAAATCCTAAAGATATAATTAGAGAAGTTGAAAAACTAATTAAAGATGGTTACAAAGAAGTAACACTATTAGGTCAGAATGTAAATGCATATGGTAAAGATTTAGAACTTAATTACTACATGGGAGATTTACTTAGAGATGTAGCTAAAACAGGAATAGATAGAGTTAGATTTGTAACAAGTCATCCTTGGGATTTTACAGATGAAATGATTACTATTATAAAAGAATACGACAATGTTATGCCATATATACACTTGCCTTTACAGAGCGGATCTAATCGTATTTTAAAACTAATGGGTAGAAGATATACTAAAGAGTCTTACTTAGAATTATTTAATAAATTAAAAACTATATCTAACGTGTCAATTACTACAGATATTATAGTAGGATTTCCAGGAGAAACTGAAGACGATTTTAAAGAAACATTAGATGTAGTTAATACTTGTAAATATGATTCTGCATTTACATTCATATTTTCACCTAGAGTTGGTACACCAGCAGCAAAAATGAAAGATGATATATCATTAGATACTAAGAATGAAAGACTACAAAGATTAAATGAATTAGTTAACAAGTATGCAAATCTTAATAATCAAAAATACTTAAATAAGATAGTTAATGTATTAATAGAAAATAAATCTAATAAAGATGATTATTTAATGGGATATACAGATACTATGAAATTAGTTAATGTTAAGTGTGATGAATCTTATTTAGGGAAAATTGTTAAAGTGAAAATTGTCGGTGTTAAGACATGGAGTTTGGATGGAGAAATAGTTTAGTATATAAACCAATGTACAAACTCTATAATCTAGTTTGCTCTAGTAATACTAGAGTTTTTTTGTGCATAAAATTATCTGGGAGGAATTATGGAGAAAGTTACTAATGCAATTTCTTTAATACTTTTATCATTTATTTTGTCAACTATAATTGGTTATTTTTTAATTAATATGTTTACTAAAAAGCAAATTAGCCAAAGTTTAAGCATATATTTAGAAGAAAGACACAAGAGTAAATCTCATACACCTACCATGGGTGGTTTAATATTTCTATTAACATTACTAATTGTTGGGGTATTATTATATATAACTAATAAAATAACTATAAATTTCAATCTAATTACAGTTTGGTTTACTATATTTTCTTATTCATTAATAGGCTTTATAGATGATCTTTTAATTATAAAAAATCATGATAATAAAGGGTTAAGTGAAAGAGCAAAATTCTTACTTCAAATGTTAGTTGCACTAGTATTTTTCTGTTTATTTTTAAGGGCTGGTAATGAAACATTAATCTGGATACATTCTTTAAATATTAAGATTAATATTTCTTGGCTTTATGGATTATTTATATTATTTGTACTTGTTGCTAGTAGTAATGCTGTAAATCTTACCGATGGATTAGATGGACTTGCAGGAGGGCTTTCTTTAATTGCTTTTTTAACATTCGGAATAATTACATATAATACATCGTGGCTTTCTGGTTATATAGAAATTTCTTATACATGTTTTATTATAGTTGGCTCTTTATTTGGTTTTTTGATATATAATATGAATCCAGCAAGAATCTTTATGGGAGATACTGGTTCACTTGCTTTAGGTGCAGGCTTGGGATCGATTGCTATACTAACTAGGCACGAACTGTTATTAGTGTTAATTGGTATTGTTTTTGTTATTGAAACTCTTACTTGTCTTATTCAAAGATTTTACTACAAACTAACACATAAAAGATTATTTTTAATGACCCCAATACATCATAGTTTTGAAAAAAAGGGGTATAAAGAAACAGAGATTGTAAAATACTTTTGGATAGCCGGAATACTTGCCGCATTATTATCTTTAGCGTTTGGGGTGCTTTTATGAAAATAAATAAAATGTTATTTATTAGTATTATACTTATATCTTTATTTGGAATTTTAATGATTTATTCAGCTTCACATATTTGGTCAGAATACAAATATGGAGATGCATTAAAATATGTTAAAAATCAAGGATTGTTTTTTTTAATAGGATTATTTTTAATGACTATAGTTAGTAAAGTAAATTATAAATGGTATTACAGTAATGCAAATAAAATATTACTCGTATGTTTTATTCTACTTATACTTGTATTAATTCCTAGAGTAGGAAGCGTTAGAAATGGATCACGAAGTTGGTTTGGTATTGGTTCCTTCGGTATTCAACCTAGTGAAGCAGCAAAATTAGGATTAATTATTTTTGTATCAAAGTATTTATCTAATAATGAGAATGAAGTTAAAAATGTTAAAAGAGGAGTACTTCCTATATTAGTTCTTACATTATTTATGTTTTTTATAATCATGTTACAACCGGACTTTGGTACCGGAACAATACTTGTAATGGCAATAGTAGGATTACTATTTGTTGGTGGGGTAAGTATAAATTTTTTTCTTCGTATTGGTTTTGTTGGTATGCTTGGTGTAGTAGGATTAATAATAGCTGCTCCATATAGACTTGCACGAATATTATCATTTGTTGATCCTTGGAAAGATCCTCTGGGATCTGGGTTCCAAATTATACAGAGTTTATATGCAATAGGCCCTGGTGGCTTATTTGGCATGGGCTTTGGAAATTCAATTCAAAAACATTTTTATTTACCTGAACCACAAACAGACTTTATATTTTCCATAATATCAGAAGAGTTTGGTTTTCTAGGAGTAGTAATAGTAGTAACTTTATTTCTCATTATAATTATATCTTGTTTTAATATTTGCAATAAAGCTAATAATTTATTTTCTAAATATCTAGCGTTTGGTATAACATTTCAATTTTCATTTCAAGCTTTATTAAATTTAATGGTAGTAGTTGGATTAATTCCTGTAACAGGTGTTACATTACCTTTTTTATCCTACGGTGGTTCTAGCTTACTTGTTAGTATGTCAAGTATGGGAATATTACTTAATATAAGCAGAGAACAATCATAAATATAAACTATAGAAAGAATATTCAATTATTCAAAGTTGATGATGTAATTAGCTCGTGATAAATATTTAAGCATCATAACTTATGTATTTAATTTTATGTATAAGATTACAATATTACTAAATAGTCATATAGATGGTGTAAAGAGGGTTATTTTACTTATTAAACTAAATGTAAAAAATATTAATAGATCTTTAGGAAGGTTTACTAATTTTATTATTTGCTTTTTTATATAATAGGAAATTGATACTTTCTATTCAAAAATTATTGACATTAC
>CAMJTE010000050.1 GCA_946408655.1 uncultured Caryophanales bacterium
CGTAATGTCAATAATTTTTGAATAGAAAGTATCAATTTCCTATTATATAAAAAAGAATGATTTAAATAAATAATTAAAACACTAGCTTTTTTTGGCTAGTGCTTTTTGAGCAATTAATCTCCCATTAAAACAAATTTTTATCAAAATAAATTCTTACATTTGTACACTTTAAATTATATGTACCTTTTTCTAAAATCTCTAAAACATTGCTAAAAAAAATTTTATCTAGTATTTAACAGTAATTACTTTTATTAGTATAATATTAACAAATTAATTCTACATAACTAATAGCTATTGTAGATATTTTATCTGCCTTTAACAAATAATTATAATTTATACTAGCTGTTATTTCCAATCATACTATACTTTTTTATTTTTTCTTTGGCTCTACTAGTTACTACCTTACCAAGCCAATCTATCTTTGGCCCACTTGATAATTCATCTGTAAAAACAACTACTCTATCATTATTTTTTAGAACGTAACCCAAATCTTCTACATATTTATCATTTACTTTTGCAGATACCAATCTATTACCAATATCAGTATGAATTTTATATGCAAAATCTATAACAGTTGATCCCTTTGGTAAATATAGATAATCTCCAGTTGATGTATAAACGTGAATGTTATCAGAAAATACTTCTTTTTTAACTTGGGCAACAAATTTTTTATTGTCAGAAAAGATATTATTAATATCTGTTAATGATTTAAAAAATTGGAACTTATTTGTTAAGTCTTTTTGCATTTCGTCTCTTGCATTTCCTTTTTTTATATCCCAATAAGTAGTAAGTCCAAAAGATGCTATTTTATCCATTTCAAACGTTCTAATTTGTGTTTGAACTAATTTATTTTGTGGTCCAAAAATGGTTGTATGAAGCGAACTATATAAGTTTACCTTTGGATTCCATATATAATCTTTAAATTTATCATTAAGTGGATTATAAATACTATGAATAAGGCCTAAAGCCTTATAACAATTCCATATCTCATCCACCATTATTTTAAGCGATATTAAATCATGCATATCACTAATCTCACAGCCATCACATTTTCTTTTAAATATACCATACAAATTCTTTGTTCTTACTTTTATTTCATGCGGTATTGATTCGTTTTTTAGTATTCCATCAATTCTATGAAGTACTTCAGTTAAAACATCATTATACTCCTCATTAGCTTCAATCATCTTATAAGATAACTCCTTATAATCTTCAGGCCATAAATATTTAAATGATATATCCTCAAGTTCACTTTTAATTCTATATGCTCCTATATAATAAGCAAAAGGAGCAAATATTTCTAATGTTTCTACTGAATTTTCTTTTTGTTTAAACTCTGACTTATACTTTATAGTTCGCATATTATGAAGTCTATCAGCTAGTTTAATAATTATTATTCTAACATCATCAGTAATACTTGTTATTATTTTTCTTGTATTTGCTAAATTTTGTTCTTCCTTGGATGAAAAATTCATCTTACTTATTTTTGTTACACCATCTACTAAATTGGCAATATCGTAATTAAATAAGTATTCAAGTTCTGTCTTTGTTGCCGATGTATCTTCTAATGTATCATGAAGTAATCCCGCACATACTGTATTAGTATCTGCATGCATATCAGCTAAAATATACGCAACATTTAATGGATGTATTATGTAAGGCTCTCCACTTTGTCGCTTTTGTCCACTATGCATTAAATCCGCATACTCAAAAGCCTTCTTAATCAACGCTAAATCTTCTTCATTACCGTTATAAGTTTTAACAAGTTCTAATAAATCACTAATTTTCATAAATCCTCCTAACAAAAAAGCAATGAACCCAAATTATCCCAGAGTTCATTGCACGTTCCACACACAAAATAGGTATATTGATATATTTACAAATCGAATTAACTTTACATTTTCAAACATAATATACCTCCATTTTTTATTAAAAAACATAATACGCTTTCTTTTAATAAATGTCAATACGTTTTTTCTAATTTATTGAATATTTTTTTATTATGTAATAAAATAGAGAATAGTTTTAAGGAGGAAGTATGAAATTACCAAATTATAATTATCACTCGCATACTTATAGATGCGGTCATGCAGCATTTGTTGGAGATTTAGAATATATCAATAAATATATTAATAACGGTTTTGAAAGTATCGGTATATCAGATCATATGCCTAATACAAAGTATCAACTGCCTGATGAAAGAAGCAGAATGGATATTAAACATTTAAAAACTTATTTAAAGAGTATTAAAAGAATTAAAAAACAAAATAAAAACATAAATATTTTAATTGGTTTTGAGTGTGAATATTCTAATATACTAGGTAAACATTTATGTATGTTGAAGGATAAATGTGATTATTTGATCTTAGGTCAACATTATATTGATGATATAAATCCTATATCAAATGCTGAGTATCCATTAATATATGCAAAAACAGTATGTGAAGCTCTTGATACTGGATTATTTGATTATATAGCTCATCCTGATTACTTTTTAAAGTTTCGCGATACTATTAAAGAAGAATACAAAGAAACATATATTAATAATTGTAAAAAATGTTTTAAAATGATATGTTTAAAAGCTAAAAAATTAGATATTCCTATAGAAATTAATCTCAATTTTATAAATAATATTAAAATAATGAAAGATAATGAATATCCTTATCCACATAGTTTGCTATTTAATATAGCTAGCAAAATTGGTAATAAATGTGTAGTAGGTATTGATGCACATATTCCAAGTGTAATTGATAAATATAATGATTCATTTAATAAAGTATTAAGGGATTTACCTAAGTTAAATATTATTTATGATTATAATCCTAAAAATCAGAGAAACAAATTACTTGATAAAAAATATAATATATTTAAAAAAAATATAAAAAATTTTGAACATTACTTTTTAAAGAAGATCATAAAAAAAATTCCTTATAATTCTAACAATGAAGAAATACTAAAAATATTTAATAAATTAAAATCTAACTTATTAAATAGTAAGAATAAAACAATTAACAGACTTTTAAAAGAAATTGATACTATTAACAATTCGATTTTAGATCTAAAAGATAAAAATAATATGATAAATAGAAAGAAAGAGTTTATTAAAATTACTGAGAAAAGATATAAAGAGCAAAACAAATTACTAAATAACATGATAAATAAAATAAATAAGAACAAAGATAAATATAACGGTCAAAAACTTCTAAAAAAGTTAAAAGAATACTACTTATAATTTAAGATAAGTAATATTCTTTTTATTATCATTAATTATTTCTTTATAAAACATTGAGGGATTATCTGATTTTAATAGATATACTTCATTTTTTGATCTTGTAAGCCCTACATAAAATAATCTTCTTTCTTCAGCATATTTATATTTCTCTAGAGGAAATACGTAGTCTATTATTTCAGGATTATTTATTTTATTAGGGAAACCTAAAGTTGAATCTTCAAGATTAATAATAATTACGCAATCAGATTCCAATCCTTTTGCTGAATGTATTGTCTTATAATCAATTTTATTATTATAATTAGCCTCTATTTCTTTAAGTTCGTTCATATTTGTATATTTGTTTATATCTTGATTATTTCTTCCTAATATTAATATTTCTCTGTTTCTATTACATAAATATATAAGTAGTTTCATAAAACTATATTCATCAACAACTACAATTGGACTAGTTATACTTCTGGTAGTTAATATTTCTTTTTTTATCTGTTTCTTATTTTTCATAATAAACTTATTAGATATATTAACAATTTCTTTACAGCACCTATAGTTATTCTTCAAATATATTACTTTTGAACATCCAACTTTAAATAATTTTAAGTATGATTCTAAATTACTTCCTGAAAATCCATATATCGATTGATAATCATCTCCTACCACTAATAACTTAGAATTAGTTTTATTTATTATACCCATTAATAACTTCATTCTTACTTTTGAAATATCTTGAAACTCATCTACAATAATATATTTATAATTTAATGAATTACTATTTATACAGTCTGATGCTTTACTAATTAACAAGTTTAAATCTACCTCTCTTTTTGATTCTAACTCACTTATATATAAATAATAAATATCTATTATAACAGAAACTAGTTTTTTATATTTATTTATCTTTAAGAAATCTTTAATTTCTTTACCGCTAACGATAAATAAATCTATAAATTTTTTTATCGTATATTTTAAATAGTTGAAATATCCTTTATTAAGATAGTATTCATATTTGTTAACATTAACCTTATCTATTAGATTAACTAATTTCTTTTTTATCTTTTTATTATGAATCGCAATACCTAAAAAATATTCATCTATAACATACGATAAATAGTAGTTATTAATTTTATAACTATTTCCTAAAATATTTGTTGCTAGTTTATGAAACGTCATTACTTCAACACCATTATTTAATCTACTTTTTAAATTATCTACTGCTTCATTAGTAAATGATAAACAAAGCATTTCATTTTCTTTAATACCACACATATTAATAAGGTAATTGATTTTACCTACTATTAATGATGTTTTACCTGAACCAGCTCCAGCTACTACTAAGGTTATTAACTCATCTGTATAAATAGCTTTAAGTTGTTGCTTATCTAATGAATAATTATTAACTTTTATTTCATGATTACACATATCATCTATATATAAATCATTATAATAATCTATAAATTTATTAAGTCTATAGATAAGTAAATAATTAAATATAAAAAATCTATATTTTCTTCTATTTAAGTATAAAGCAATTATAACTATTTTTTTATTATAGTTAATATACATATTACCACCTATAATATATATACAACAAAACTTTTAAATTTCCTTCTATTTTAAAAAAAATCAACCATTACGATTGACTTTAATAATTCTCTTTTTTTATTTCAAAGTATGCTTGTGGATGATTACATACTGGACATACTTTTGGAGCAGATGAACCAATTACAATATGGCCACAATTACGACATTGCCATATTTTATCACCATCACGAGAGAAAACTATTTCTCCTTTAACATTCTCAAGTAGTTTTCTAAATCTTTCTTCATGATATTTTTCAATATTTCCTACACTTTCGAATAGGAATGCAATACGGTCATATCCTTCTTCCTTAGCTACTTTCGCAAACTCATCATACATATCTGTCCATTCATAATTTTCGCCTTCAGCAGCAGCAAGCAAGTTTTCCTCAGTACTAGGAATACTACCACCATTTAATTCCTTAAACCACATTTTAGCATGTTCTTTTTCATTATTAGCCGATTCCTCAAATATTTCTGCAATTTGCTCATAACCATCTTTTCTTGCTTTACTTGCAAAATAAGTATACTTATTACGAGCCTGACTTTCTCCGGCAAATGCAGTTTGTAAATTTTTATAAGTTTTACTTTCTTTGAATTCCATATATCCTCCTTCTAAACAATTTAATTATATAAAATTTTATAAACGATTTCAACATATTTTAAGATTTTTTCCATTCGGCATATAAATATACAACGTTCCCGGTTTCAACTAAATTATAAATATATACATTATCTTTATATAATACATAACCATATTTATTACAATAACTCTGATTAGTCCATGAAAAACTTGTTTTACTATTATCTATATAACACATCCAATTATTATCGTTTCTTTTTACTCGCCAACCATTGAATATATATCCTTCTAGTTTAAACTTATTTTTCTTTAACTGAACTGATTTTCCATAGATAACTCTTTGATCGTTCATTTTACCAGATCCAGTATTACCATTAAATTTAATTAAATAACTATCTTTAGATACAGAATTCCCCATAAGTTCAGGAGTAATTCCAATTGTTAACATTAAAACTAGCGCTCCAAGCGATACAATTGTTATTTTTATAGGTGTTAAATGTAACCCTTTTTTACTACCAATAGTTTTTATCTTTGTCTTATTCTTCGCTTCCATATACCTATCCTCTCTCAATTATTTATTTACATCATTATAATAATACATCTCTGATAATTCTAATGAAACATTTTCTAATTCATCATTACTTGAAGAATTAAGAATATTTTCAAGATAATAAATTAGTTCATGATTACTACTAAATTTAGTGATATCAATTCCATTTTTATTAAGAACATTCACTTGATAATCTGTTAATATAAGATTACCAACTTGCTTATAATAATTATCTTCACTAATCATTTATTACCACCTAAATTAATTATTTTAAATACTCTTATACATTCTTTTGGAAATGTATTAATTTTTTTATCATACTTTTTAAATCTATGACTCAATAATACAAATCCTAATAGCATATAAAGCGAAGCAAACAATGCCATAGAAATTTGTAAAAGAGTAAGTATTGTCGAATCTGAGTATAATTTAATGTCACTTGATACATCTATTTTTTCACTGGACATAATTCCAATTATCATGATGAATATAAAATCAACTATTATACTTACTATATAAGTAATAATTTTACTGCTTTTATAAACTTTATTACTTATAATATGATAAATAAAAGTTGCATTCATAATTATCAGCATCAACACATAAAGACCTAAATTTGGAAAATAAAGTGCTTTCAATACTATTTCTATAAAAGAATCAATAACTTTCAATATTATATTGAAATATTTTATAAAAAAGAATGTAATTAAGAATATTCCACTTATTATATAAATAATCTTACTAAACTTTTTATGCTTCTTTATATCAATAATCATAAATACAATAAGTAATAAACCTACAAACGCATATGCAATAAAAAAAGGAGTAGAAACAGCAGTGCTGAAAAATAGTTTTACTTTGTCAACCATAGATAAATCTGCCATTCTATCACCTTCTTATTTTTTTGTTTTGTTTACAAGTTCAAATATATATACCGTCTGTTCCGTATCGCTATTGTGTGTACAAGTTATTAAAGTTAATACTGTCTTACTAGGATCGCGTTTAATTTCAACTTGTCCAGTCTTAGCAACAGTATATACTGTTTTTAATGTATATGTATACTTGTATCCATTATACGTAACTATTGCTTTATCATCTATTGATAACTTATAGAGTTTATCAAAATAGCATACCCAACAGTTACCAGAGTGAGCAGCAAGTATTAAATTACCTTTATCAACATCAGGAAATGTTGAATGTTCTATAACTGTAACATTTCTATTAACATTATTATAAGGAGATTCAATGTTTAAAAATCCTCTTTTTATGTTAACTGCAGGAACTTCTAGAGTACCTATATAACTGTAACTTATACTCTTATCTTCTTCACCAATATTTGCAAGTCTATCAGGTACAGGCTCTCCTTCAGCTGTTGGATTAACAGTTTCTTCCTTTTCAATAGTTTTAGGAGTCTCATCTTCATAAAGTAATAAATTCATTGATGAATATATTTTTTCTTTTTTTGCAACTAAATAATTATAACTAATTAAATAGATTCCAAAAATAAATAGCACTAAAGAAAAAAGAAGAACAGTACTAGTTCTAGGCTTTTTTCTTTTTCTTTGTTTCATAGAATAATACACCAGTACCAAGACTTACTAATACTAATCCAGAAATCATTGCAATTACGTTTTGCATATTAAATGTATCAGGTACATCAATAATAGTTGCATCCTTCATAACTAATGTATTAGCATCTCTATCTTTTAATTTACCATTCTCAATAGTAAATGGAATAGATTCAGCAACAGTATATCCTTGTGGAGCAGTAGTCTCTACTAGAATATATTTACCATCAGCAAGTCCAGTAATTTCTTGAGGCTTATCAGTTGATACCCAACTCCATCCTGTACTTGTTTCATTTTCATAGAATATCTCTAAATGAGCACCTGGAATTTCCTTTGATGAATTTATATCTTGTTTACTTACTTTAAATGATGAAAGACTGTTCTCAAGAGTCACAGTATTGTTTCCTGCTTGAATAACTATTGTTGCTGTTGCCTTTTTCATAACATATGCATCATTTGGTGCTTCTTCTTCTTGAACAGTATATGTCTCACCAACAATTAAATTTTCAACAACTTTTGGAGTTTCCCCACTTTCAAATACATAACTATCCCCAAATTTTACATACTCTGGCACATATATACCTTCATTATTCTTAACTACTCTATACATTTTTATCTTTGCACCAGCAATATTATTTCCTTTTTCATCAACCTTGTTTATTGTAAGTTGACCAGTTTGTTTAGCATTTACAACTGTAACTTGAGCACCTGCTGTACAATTATTATCATCAATAGTAAATGTTGTTTCCCTAGTTTGTATACTATATCCCTTTGGAGCAGCAACCTCAACTAATCTATAATTTCCTTTTTTTAAATCAGTTATTTCATATGTACCATTATTATTTATAGTGAAAGATTCGAGAATTTCTGTACTATCACCTTCATATAATTCAAATTCTGCCCCGTTTAATACATTTGTTCCATCAGTTTTATTAATTACTGCTTTACACAAACTTTCAGCATTTGTATATTTAGCTGTGGCTGTACTAGATAGTGGCTCAGGAGTCGTTCTAATAATATTAGGAACTAATCTTTGATAAGAACCACAATCATATTGTTCAGAAACATTGTATTCATAATTGCTTTTTGCATTGAATTTAACACTAAATTGATTTCCACTTCCTGCCGCTTGAGCTATGTCAGTAATGTCAGCAGAAAGAACTGTTTTATCTGTGGTAGAGGAAGTCACGTTTAAATCTTTTGACGTTGAACCTGAAGTCAACTCTTTCTCTGTAAGTTCACATTTTATCTTATTTCCATCAACATCAGTACATACAGCAGTAACAGTTGCAGAAGCTGATGTGATACTAGAACCATTATTAACCACATTTATTTTTGCATTAGATAACTTTAATTTTGCATTTCCATAACTATTATATGCAGCGCTAGCAGCAGCCATCATTTGTTGAAAAGCACTTGCACTTGTAATAGCAGTCCAATTACTCTTACTTACTAAAGCTGCCATATTATTATCTGCTTGCGAACCATTATTTTCATATAAGAACTGGTTTATTGCCATTTCAGCATATAAATAATTTGTCCAATTAATTCCATCAACATCAGTTGACAAATCTCTTGCTTTTTTAATAATTGCAGCAATCCCTGATGCTATTTTTTTGTTCTTAGTAGCATCAGTTGTCCAGTCTATCAAACTACATTTTGTTCCTGTAGGTGGTACTTTTCTAGCAAAAGCAGAACATATTGCTTTACCAGAAAAAGTTCCACCTGTATATTCTTTTTTATATACCTTTGCATTTCCAACAGACGTCATTGTTCCTAATTTAGCAGTTATTGTATCTGGAAAATCGGAATGCAGTTTAGTTGCCGCACTAATGACATCGGTAAATCCAAACATAACAGCCATTACAATAAATAAACTTAAAACTTTCTTCATTATCTCTTACCTCTCAATCTTAAATAAATTATAGCACACATAAAAAAAGTTAGCAAGATACTTTTGCTAATTTCCAGGATAAAAAGATAGTTTTTTTATTTGATATCTAGTTTTCCCTTATATTTCAATACATTATTAGGATATATGTTGTAAAAAACCGTCAAGTATTATACAATGATTATACTAGAAAGTACGGTGTATGATTTATGGCAAAGCCCCCAAAAAAATATGATGGATTAACTAAAGAACAAAAGAAATTTTTAAAAAAAATGTTAGGAATAAAAAAACTTGAAGACTTAGATGTTGCTATACTTAAACAGCTAAAAGAAAAATTGAAATCATTAAAAGACGTAAGAAACAAAAATATGCTAATCTATAAACTATGGGATGTTATTATGTGTGTTATTATCGCTTCATTTGCTAATAATAATACTTGGGATGATATTCACCAATTTGTTAAAGATAATTATAGATGGTTTAAAAGTTTCTTGCAAATGACAGGTGGAATTTCTTGCGTTGATTCGTATGAAAGAATTATGGCTCTTGTTGATTCTGATGAATTAAATAAAATTCTATTAGATTTTTTTACTTACATTATAATAAGTAATTCTATAAAAATAAATATGTTAAATTTCGATGGCAGGATAAAAATATAAATTAATTTTTTAAACTCGATAATGCGTTGCTTTTCAATGCAAAACTCGAGTTTTTTATTTAAAAAACCGTTGGATTTTGAAGAGCTAAATAGCAGAAAAATTCAGGAAAGAACTCTGTAAAATTGTTTGAAAAATGTTTTCTGATGCTTGTTAAACTTTTTCTTTTATAGACGGGTTTTACTCTTTCTAAGATAGCTAATACAAACTTATGAATTATTTCTAGATTTAATAAAGCATTTTTATTGGTAGT
>CAMJTE010000051.1 GCA_946408655.1 uncultured Caryophanales bacterium
TTATACTTTGATAAAGTTTTCAAGCTTACATTTGGTGATTATAATCATGTAGAATTGCTAAATTATTTATTATCTGTTGTCTTAAAGAAAAAAGTAGAAGTTGTAAGTTTACTAAATACTGAATTAATTGGTGATAATAGAAAGAATAAAAAGAATTCTGTAGATTTAGTATGTAAGTTAGATAAGGCTTATGTGCATATTGAGGTTAATACTTCTTTTGGACAAGATGTAAAGGATAGAAACTTATCATTCTTATTTAGGTTGGAAAGTAAGGAATTAAAACCAGGTGAAGATTATAAAGAGATAAGTAAGTATTATCAAATTAACTTTAATTTAGAAGATTTTGACAATGAACATTTTAATATTTGCCATGTTAATAGTGATAATACTGGATTACTTTATTCAAAAACAATTGAAATCATAAATATTAATATTTCATATTATGCTGAATTGTGTTACAATATAACCAACAAGGAATTATTATCTGAAACTGATAAGATATTTGGTGTGCTTGGTACTAATAATAAGTCGGTAATTAACAAAGTTGCAAAAGATAATAAAATCCTAGAGGAAATAGGTGATATTGTGAAGAAGTTTAGTGAAGATGATGAATTAATATTTGAGTACAATAGGGAAAAGTTAATGATGGATGATATGAAGAAAGTGTTAACTGAAAGAATAACTAAAGATGTTACAGAAAAAGTAACTGAAGATGTAACTAAAAAAGTAACCGAAAAAGTAACAAAAGAAGTGACAAAAGAAGTGACAAAAGAAGTGACTTCTAAAACAACTTTAGATATAGCCCGCAGGATGAAAGAGCAAGGTGCAGATACTACTTTTATTTCTAATGTTACTAGTTTATCTAAGGAAAAAATAGATGAATTATAAATATTAATGATATCATTTAAGCAAGAAACAAATAGCAAACACTCTTGCTTTTTTTGTTTTGAAAATGCTATAATTAGTAATAGATTTGTTAGATAGTTAGGGTGGTTTATAATGAATTCGAAAAATGTTGATAGAACTAAGATTACGCCTATGATGAGGCAATATTTATCTATTAAAGATGAGAATCCTGGGGTAATTATTTTATTTCGTTTGGGAGATTTTTACGAAGCTTTTTTTGAGGATGCAGTGCTTGTTTCTCGCGAGTTAGAACTAACACTTACAGGAAGGTCTGCTGGCTTAGAAGAGAGAGTTCCTATGTGTGGTGTACCTCATCATGCTGTTAATGTATATATAGAAAAACTTGTTGAAAAAGGATATCGTGTTGGTATTTGTGAACAACTAGAAGATCCAAAGGAAGCAACGGGAATTGTAGAGCGAGGTCTTACACAAATTATTAGTAAAGGTACTGTAATAGATTCAGAGTCTCTTGATGAGAGTGAATTTAATTATATTGGAAATATTATGGATTTTGATGCTAATTATGGTGTTTGTTATACTGATATTACAACAGGTATTATTTATGTTAGCTTGCTTAATCATAACAATGTTAATTTAGTTAGTGAAATTGTATCTTTAGGTTTAAAAGAAGTTGTAGTGAATGATAAAATAGATAAAAGCATTATTAGTACTTTAAAGAATCAATTTAAAATATCTATTACTTTTAATGAAGAAATAATAGATAATAGTGAATATGAATATATATATGAAGACATTGCTGATTATAGATATATTAATACTATTAAACATTTGCTTACTTATATTACTAAAAGTAAGATGATGAATCTATCACACATGCAAAAAGCAATTATAAAAGAGAATAATAAATACTTAAAGATGGATATTCATACTAAGAGAAATTTAGAATTAACAGAGACTTTGAGACTAAAACAAAGACAGTATTCATTACTTTGGTTATTAGATAAAACAAAGACTGCCATGGGTAGTAGACTATTAAAAACATATATCGAAAATCCTTTAATAGATATTGATGAGATTAATAAAAGATATGATATAGTAGAAAAATTAGAAGAAGAATTTATTCTTGCTGAAGATTTGAAAGGATTACTATATAATGTGTATGATTTAGAAAGATTAAGTGGTAGAATTGCTTTTAATAATGCTAATGGTAGAGATTTATTACAGTTAAAAACATCTTTGAAAGTATTACCAGATATTAATAACATACTTAAATCTATTAACTTTAAAACTATTGATACTTTAGATGATTTATATAAGTTAATAGATGATTCAATATATGAAAATCCTCCCGTAGGAGTTAAAGAAGGATACTTAATTAAAGAAGGATACAATAGTGAACTTGATGAATTAAAATCACTTCGTACTAATGGTAAAGATTTTATAGCTAAATTTGAAGCAGAAGAAAGAGAAAAAACTGGAATTAAAACTTTAAAAGTTGGTTATAACCGAGTATTTGGCTATTATATTGAAGTATCTAAGGGAATGAAAGATTTAGTTAAAGATGAATATGGTTATGAAAGAAAGCAAACATTAAGCAACTGTGAAAGATATATTTCTCCAATACTAAAAGAAAAAGAAGCAATTATATTAAATGCTGAAGAAAAGATTATTGAGCTAGAATATGAATTATTCTGTAATATTAAAAATGAGATTAAGAAGTATATTCCTAAACTTCAAGAGGTAGCTAAAACTATTAGTGAGATAGATGTATTATTATCATTTTCGATAGTATCAACTGAAAATAATTATATAAGACCATCTCTTACAGATAAACACATTATAAATATTAAAGATAATAGACATGCAGTAGTTGAAAAAGTACTAGATAGTGAATATGTACCTAATGATATTATAATGAATGAAGATACCAATATTTTACTTATTACAGGACCTAATATGGCAGGTAAGTCAACATATATGCGAGAGCTTGCTATTACAGTTATTATGGCTCAAATAGGTTGCTTTGTACCAGCGAGTGAAGCAACGCAGATGGTATTTGATTCAATATATACAAGAATTGGAGCTAGTGATGATTTAGTATCAGGAAAATCGACATTTATGGTAGAGATGAATGAAGCAAATAATGCAGTACAGAATGCAACAAATAAATCATTAGTATTATTTGATGAATTAGGTCGTGGTACTGCAACTTATGATGGCATAGCTTTAGCTCAAGCAATTATAGAATATATTCATGACAATATTAATTGTAAGATGTTATTTTCTACACATTATCATGAATTAACCGAGTTAGATAAAAAGTTAAAGTATTTAAAAAATGTTCATGTTAGTGCTTATGAAGAAGATGGCAAGATTACTTTCTTACACAAAATAAAAGATGGTAGTGTTGATAAAAGTTATGGAATCCATGTAGCGCGCCTTGCTGATTTACCTTCTAAACTTATTAAAAGAGCAGATGAAATACTTACTCATTATGAATCTAAAAAAGATAAAAAAGAGATTGTTCAAGAATCATTAATTTTTGATACAGAACCTAGTTTAGTAGAAGAAGAGATAAAAAAACTAGATTTACTAAACA
This sequence comes from uncultured Caryophanales bacterium, assembly GCA_946408655.1. GTDB lineage: Bacteria > Bacillota_I > Bacilli_A > RF39 > UBA660 > RUG12438. The sequence continues at coordinate 3,467 of CAMJTE010000051.1, forward strand.
TGACACCACTTGATGCATTAAATACATTATACAAATTAAAAGAAAAACTTTAAAAAACAATTAAAATATGATATTATGTAAATAAGGTAGATGATTTTATTAAAAAGATATCATGTATAATTGTTTTTTTGTTTAATTTATTTATGCTGAATAATGAAATTTTTGCTTATACTTAATGCTAAGTAGGAAATATGGTTAAATGTAACAATATAGTTTTTCATGTAATAAAGATTAGTTGTAATAAGGATTATACAGCCTTTGTCGATGGTCGTAATTGTTTTCCTTGTGTAATTCGTATTGTCATTATACTTTCTAAGATTGAGTTTGGAGATGAAAATGAAAGTGATATAAATTTTAAATCTAAAAAGGTAAATAATGCATACTTGAGTAAATCATTAATAATAATGATATTAGGTTTTGTACTCTCAAGTGTGGGGTTAATAATTCTATACAAAATAAGGAAAAGAGGTAAAAATGAATATTGTTGATAAATTAAAAATAATTATAAAAGATTATGAAATCTATAATGAAGATGATTTCCAAGAAAAAGAATGCATGGTATGAATAAATATAGAAGTAATCTAAGGAGGAATGTATGACAAAAAAACGTTGTGACATAAAGAAAAAAGACTCTAAGTTGCCAATATTGGGTTTTACATTGATAGAATTGTTAGCTGTAATCGTAGTTATAAGTGTAATTTCATTATTACTTATACCTGTAGTTACTAAAAATATACGTGAAAGTAAAAAGAATGTATATAATAATTTAATAAATAAAATGCTTGTTGCGACTACAGATTGGATGGTTAAAAATACTGATTTATTGCCAGAAGATGGGGAGAGTATTAGTATTACTTTAGGAATGTTACAATCAGAAGGTTATATAAGTACTGATTTAAAAAATCCAAATACTAAAAAGTTATTTCCGTCTGATATGGTTATTAATATAAGTTATATTAAAAGTAGTAGAAATAATCCAAAACTTACGTATGGTAAGTATAATGGAGATTATTCTATTGTTGTTGACGTTAATAGTGGAACTGAGATTAAAAATATTGATGATGAATATACTGTAGTTGAACTTGGAACTAGTGATAGTGATGTTGATGCGATAGTTTACAAAGATAAAGATAATAATGATATAACTCTTAAAGAATATAGTTTACAAGTTATAAGTAATGGATTAAACGTTGAAAAAGTTGATTCAAGTAAAGTAGGAATATATTATGTATATTATTCTAAAACAAGTGGAGATAAAAAGTTTACTAGAGTATTTAATGTTGCTGATACAACACTTCCTGAAATAGTGTTTCCAGAAAATGATACTGTAAGTACAAGTGTTTCTTCGTTTGATTTATATGATAATGTAGAATGTAATGATAATAGTAATGTTTGTAAATTAAAGATTACCGAAGGTGAGAATGAATTCTACGAGGCACTAAGTAATAAAAATACAGGAAACTACGTAGTTAAGTATCAAGCAACTGATGGATATAATAATGCAACAACTAAAAAAAGAGTAATTGAAATTACTAATTAAAGTACGAGAAATCGTATTTTTTTCTGATTTACATCTTTAATTATACATGTTATAATTGTCTTAGTTAGAGGAGGATATATGACTGTACATAATGAAGCTAAAAAAGAGGATATTGCGAAAACTGTATTAATGCCAGGGGATCCAATGAGAGCAAAAATGATTGCCGAAAAATATTTAGATGATTATAAACTTGTTAATAGTGTTAGAGGAATGTATGCTTATACAGGATTTTATAAGGGTAATAGAATTACTGTTATGGCATCTGGTATGGGAATACCTAGTATTGGTATATATTCATATGAACTTTATAAATTTTATGATGTAGATAATATAATTAGAGTAGGTTCATGTGGTACTTATATTAAAGATTTAAATCTATATGATATAGTAGTTGCGTATGATGCATATTCAGAGTCTACTTATGCCAAGGATTATGGTGATAATAATTCTATTATGAAATGTAGCAATAAATTATATAGTAGCTTTAAAGATATGGCAAATAATCATAATATAAAAGTAACAAGTGTTAGAGCTCACTCTAGTGATTCTTTTTATGCAGATAGTAATATAGATGACTTAGTTAATAATAAAAGAGTTAGCGTAGTTGAAATGGAAACATTTGCTTTATATTTTAATGCTAAATATTTAAATAAAAATGCATTAGCTATATATACAGTATCTGATAATCTAATAACTAAAGAAAAAGCAACAACTGAAGAAAGACAAAATTCTTTTACAGAAATGATAGAATTGGCTTTAGATTTTGCAATAAATTTATAAATATAGTTCATACTAAGAAAAAGGAGGTAACATGAAATACCGTAAAATAAAAACACAAGCATATAATTTACATGTTATTAAAACCAAAAAGTTTAAAACTATTACTGTAGAGGTGTGCTTTAAAAGTAAATTAGATAAAGAAGAAATTACTTATCGTAATTTACTAATAAATACTTTATGCGAAGCATGTGATAAATATAAAACAAAAAGAGAGATGTCTATTGCAACAGAAGACTTATATGAATTATCTTATCAAGCAACTAATTATATATCAGGCGCTTATAATGTTATGTGTTTTGATATAACTTTTTTAAATGATAAATATACAGAGGATGGTAATTTTGAGTCATCCTTAGATTTTCTATGTGAAATACTTTTTAAACCGCTTGTTGAATCTACTTATGCATCAACTAGATTCAATAAGAATAATTTTGAATTATCTTATAAACTCCTTGAAGAAAATATTAAGTGTGTCAAAGAAAATCCTACTTTGTATTCTAAAATGCGTTTATTTGAAATAATGAGCCCTAATAGTATTCATTCTTATAGAAGTTGTGGCTATATAGAAGATTTAAAGAGTGTTACTGCATCAAAGCTATATGATTATTATTTAAAGATGTTAAAAACAGATATATTAGATATATTTGTAATAGGAGACATTAGTGAGCCAAGAGTTAGAAAAGCAATAACTGATAGATTTAAAATACGTACATTAAAGAAGAAAAGTGAATCACATTTTGTTAGTATGAAAAGAACTAGACTATTCCCTAAAAAAGTAGTAGAGGATATATCTTTATCGCAAAGTCAGTTAGCTTTAGGCTATAAATTTGATAAAACAAGTGATTTTGAAAGAAGGTATGTTTTAAATGTTTTATCTTATATACTAGGTGGAGGACCAGACTCTAAGTTGTTTAAAGATGTAAGAGAAGCAAATTCCCTATGTTATTCTATATCATCTAGAGGTGTTCCACTTAATAATGCTTTAGTAATAAGCGCGGGAATATCGGCTAAAGATTTTAAAAAGGCAGTAACTTTAATAAAGAAGAATGTTAAAAGTATTCATCAAGGAGAATTTAGTGAAGATGATATCATGAAAGCTAAAGTTACTTATATGAATTCTATTAAAGAATTAGAAGATAATCCACAAAACTTACTTAGTATGTATACTGGAATGGAATACTTAAAAAGTGATGATATTGATGGTAGAATTAAAAAAATAAGTAAAGTAAGTAAGAAAGATGTAATGAAGTTGGCTTCTAAATTACATTTAGATGTTATATATTTATTGAAAGGAGATAACAATGAAGACTAATCTTGAAAAGATGGATCTTACAATGTATTATGAAAAGCTAGATAATGGTCTTGATGTTTATATTGTTCCTTTTGATAAAGTTAATAGCTCATATGTAACGTTCTCAACTAAATTTGGTTCTATCCATGATGAATTTATTCCTTATGATAGAGTAACCATGACTAAGTTTCCATTAGGGATAGCTCACTTTTTGGAACACAAACTTTTTGAACAAAAAAATGGTGTAGATCCTTTTACTTTCTATTCAGAACGTGGAAGTGATGCCAATGCTAATACATCTAATTTTAAAACAACTTATCTATTTAGTGGCACAAATTTTTTTGATGAAAATTTAAACTATTTACTTGATTATGTACAAGATCCGTATTTTACTGATGAAAATGTTGAAAAAGAAAAAGGGATTATTGAACAAGAAATAAGAATGTATGAAGACAGTCCATATTATAAATTATATGATAGAATACTTTATAATTCATTTAAGAATCATCCTATTAAATACCCGATTGCTGGAACTATTTCAAGCATCAAAAAAATAACTAAAAAAGATTTGTATACTTGTTACTACACGTTCTATCATCCATCTAATATGTTTTTAGTTATTACTGGTAATGTAGATGCTAAAGATATATTATCACTAATTAAAGCTAATCAAGAAAATAAATTATTTAAACCATATAAAGAAATCAAACTAAAAGAATATGATGAACCAGATAGTGTATGCGTTAAAAGTGGATCTTGTGAAATGGCTATTGAAGTGCCTAAAGTATCTATTGGCTTTAAGATTAGAAATAATACCAAGTTAAGTATTAATAAGTTTAAAACGTATATAGGTATGTTTTTTGATATTAAGTTTGGTTCGGTATCATTATTTAACGAGACTATAAAAAAAGATAATCTTGCTACTTTAGATATGGATATTACTTTAGTTAATACTGATAAACATGTTTTAGTGATATTAAGTAATGATGCAAATAATTCTAAAGAATTAATTAGTAGAATAGAGAGTGAATTAGAAGATAGAACTATATTAGAATCTGATTTTAATAGAAAGAAAAAAGTAAAGAAAAGTTCAGTAATATATAAGAGTGATAGTATATATGCAATTAATAATAAAATAATGGCTAATATTATTAATGAAGGAAGTGTTATTACTGATGAACATTCGTATATAGACTCGCTAAATTATGAAGAAATGGTTAATACAATTAATAGTATAGCTCTAGATAATAAGACTATATATAACATAAATAAGAAAAAAGATTGATTTATAAGGAAATTTATGATAAATTATTAAGCGGAGGAAATATGAAGACATTATTAATTATAGTATCAATATTAATTATTGCTTTAGTATTATTACAAAGTAGTAAAGCAGAAGGTGCATCTAGTATCATAAGTGGAGGTAACGATGCATTGTTTCAAAATAGAAAAGAACGTGGAGGAGAGTTATTTATAACTAGACTTACTGCCGTACTTGGAGTAGCTTTTCTAGTACTTTGTATAATATTATAAAATAAAATTAGGTAGATACCTAGTTTTTATTTTGCATATATCAGATTGAAAAGTTTAAAAGTTTCCGATTAAAAAAATTAAAAGTTTCCGATTAAAAAGTTGACTGTATTGATGCTTTATGATATGATTTTGATATAGAGGTGAATTGCTATGGCTTTGACAAAAGAAAAATATAAAGAGCGTCTAATTGATAAAAAGATTACAGAATATTTAAATATTTTTGGAGCATTATCAATTGATGGACCTAAATGGTGTGGAAAAACATGGACATCATTAAATCACGCTAATTCTGTTAAATATATCGAAGATAATGAAAATGATAAAAAAATTGCCGAGTTAGATGTTTCCGAAATTTTAAAAGGAGATGTTCCACATTTGATTGATGAATGGCAACTTGTTCCAAGTATTTGGGATGCTGTTAGAAGAGAATGTGATAAAGATGATTCAACTGGTAAATATATTTTGACAGGTTCTGCAACTCAAAAAAGCAATATGCTTAAACATTCTGGTGCAGGAAGAATATGTAAAATTAGAATGCATACAATGAGTTTATTTGAGTCTGAAAATTCTAGTGGAGATGTATCTCTTTCTGAATTGTTTAATAACAATATCAAGAATAAAATTGTTGATAAATTATCTTTAGAGGAAGTTGCAAATTATATTTTAAGAGGTGGTTTTCCTAAAAATGTAAATAGTGATTCTAAATCTGCACAAATAATTATTAAAAGTTATATTGCAGATATACTGAATAAAGATATTCATGATATTGATGGTAAAAAAAGAGATGTTAAGAAAATGGAGATGTTATTAAAGTCGTTAGCGCGTAATGAATCAACACTTGCAAGCAATGAAACCTTAATAAGAGATATTATTGAAAATGAATATGATTCTATAAATAAGGATACCGTTGGTGATTACTTAAATGTTTTAAATAGATTGTTTCTTATCGAAGATCAAGAAGCATTTAATCCTAATATAAGATCTAGAGAAAATGTTGGAAAAACTGCAAAAAGACATTTTACTGATCCATCGTTTGCATGTGCATTAATGAATCTTAATTATAATAAAATGCTAAATGATTTAAATTTATTTGGTTTATTATTTGAAGCGTTGGTAGAAAGAGATTTGCGTGTATATTGTGAATATATTAATGGAGAGCTTAGACATTTTAGAAACAATGTTACGGGTTTGGAAGTTGATGCAATAGTCTTAAACGAAGATGGAGAATACGGGGCAATTGAAATTAAATTAGGCAGTAATCAGATAGAGGAAGCAAAAGCTAATTTAATAAAATATTTTAATGCTGCAGATAAAAAGCCTAAATTTATGGCGGTAATATGTGGTATATGTGATAAAATTTATAAAGATGAAGAAACAGGTATATTTATATTACCAATTACTGCACTAAAACCTTAAAAAACGAAAAAGTTAGTCAGGATAAAAATATAAATTAATTTTTCAAACTCGATAATGCGTTGATTTTCAATGCAAAACTCGAGTTTTTTATTTAAAAAACCGTCTAACATTATTTCATAAATAGTGATAAATATTGATAATAAATAACGGTTTAGATATTTAAAATATAGTATTAGCTATGATTGTAATATTATAAGTAACTTGTAATACTAGAGCTGTCCGGCATGCTTTCCTTTGAAAATTAAGCAAAATATGATATCA
>CAMJTE010000052.1 GCA_946408655.1 uncultured Caryophanales bacterium
AAAAAGCCTACCGTGAGGTAGGCAATAGTCAAAATTTATTTTGACTTTTTGTTCTGAATTGCTGATAGTTTACATTTAATCTAATAAATGATAGAATAAATACCAGTTAGGAAGAAGTACTATGAATGAAAATAGAATAATTGATAAGAATATAACAGATAGAATTGATGAAGTTAAATATTTGTCTCAAGAAAATACTCCATATTATAGAATTATTATGCGTTTTTTTTATAATAAGTATGAACAAGCAGAGTACTGGTTATATAAGGAAGACATATATGACGGTATTAAAGATAATTTTGATGATTATAGTATCGAGGAATTAGAACGCAACTTAGAGTTCTTAGTTGAAAATAATTCATTAACTAGATTACAAGATACTGAAAACATAAGTAGTTTAAATGATTGGATGTATCGTAATTATAGATATCAGATAACTGATAAAGCAGTTATAGTAGAGAGAATGACTATTGAATTTGAAGAGTTAGAAGTTAAAGTAACTAGTTTAGAACCTAGACTTTTTGAGCGTATAAGTACACTTGTTAAAAAGTTAGTAAACATTAATAATTTAACAGAAAATCAAATATATGAAATATGGACAGATTTAACTAATGATTTTAAGAATTTAAATGAACAATACCAAGATTTCTTAAAGAAATTTCATGAAGCTAAAACAGAAGAATTACTACAAAGCGAAGCATTTTTAGAATTTAAAAGCAGTATGATAAACTATATTAATAATTTTATATCTAGTTATATTAAAGCATCAACTGATATTAAAAATGCCTTATTAGATATTGATTCATCTAAAGTAAATTATATGATGGACATGCTTATCTCACATCAAAAGAAAGCTCCTAAGATATCGCCAGAATTTGATTTTGATAAACTAAGAAGAGTAAATTTGGGAAAATGGAATAGTATTGATAAATGGTTTGTTAATGCTAATGGTATAAGTGAAGGTGAAAGACTGCTTGAAGCAACGCAGAAGATTATAGCTAAAATCTATAAATACGCATCATCCTTACTCGAACTTCATGGTAATATGATTAATCGTAAAGAAGATTATATTCATACTATAAAAATGTTTGATGCATTTAAAAATATTTCTGATGCAGAAAAGTTATCATTATCTTTATTTGGTATTATTAAATCCAAGCATTTTAAAGGAACATCGGAAATTAATACAGATTCTCTGATACCTAGTTATGATGTAGATACAATAGAAATACCAGTAAGTAGTCAACTTAGAGAATATAAGGTAAAAGCAGATATAACTCCTATTCAAGATAAGACAAATGAGAAAAAGGCAATATTAAAACGACAATTAGAAATAGATAGAATGAATAAGGAAAAAGTAAGAAACTTAGTAAAAGATGGAGTAATTAAACTTGTAGATGAAATTAACCTAGATACATTTGAAAGAAGATATATATTATCACTTATTCAAAAATATCAAAATAAGAAAACTAAAGAATCAGAATATGGTTATACATATGAAATAAAGAAAGAAGAAGGTTTTTGTACAATTAATTCTAGTGATGGTAAATTCTTAATGAGTGCGAGAACAATATTGATTGAAGGTGATGAAATTGGATAATAGTTTAATAGATAATTTTAGATATTTACTATATAATTTTTGGATAGTTAAAGATGAAAATGAAGAGTTATACTATAAGATTAAGTATAATCAAAATAAGATTAAATATTTTGTATCTAAAAATCTAGGAAGCAATCTAATTGTTCATAATCGATTTATAAAATTAGAAAAAATACCATCATATACAAAAGGTGGTGAAGGAATAGAAGGATTTAATAATGTTATAGACTATGTAATGCTTTGTTTAATCCTTTTATTCTTAGAAGATAAAGCTAGAGGAGATTTGTTTATTTTAACTGATTTGATAGATTATATTAAAAATACAGCTATTACTCTTGAATTAAATCATATACCAGATTGGAATTTAAGAAGTGATAGAAAAGGACTTGATGCTGCAATTAATTTTTTAATTCGGTTATCTGCAATTAAGTTAAAGGATAAGGACAAAGTTAGTTTTGTAGATAGTAAAGATTCACAGGCTTTATACGAAGTTACAGGTATATCTAACTATGTAATGCGCTTGTTTGATACACCAATAACGAATATAGATAATGTGCCTGATTTATTAAGGTTAGAGTTTTTAAATCAAGATGAAGAAAAAGGGGATGTAAGAAGATACAAAGTATTTAGGGATATCTTATATCTACCTAGTACAAGTACTAATGATATATCAAATAGTGAGATAGATTATATTAAGAAGAATAGAAACTATATAAAAGGTGAATTATCATCGAAGTTAGATATGGAAGTTGAAATAACTAATAATCTTGTTATGTTATATGATGATACAAGTAGTACACTAAAGGATAATTTTCCAAATACCAAGAAGATTACTGAAATAGTATTAATGGTTAATAAAGAGATACTAGATGATATTAAAAAAGGAAAAATATTACTAGATAATAATGAATGCGCTACTGTTGATATTAATTATTTGAAAATGGTTATAAAGAAAATAAAATTAGAGAAAATACCGTATATAGGTAAGACAATAGAAAAATATCAGTTTGACAAATTCTATACAGAAGTAGTTAATTATATGATTATGTATAACTTTATAAGTATTAATGAAGAGAGTGTAACAATCTATCCTTCTGTTAGTAGAATGGTAGGTATTACTAAAGAGATTAACAAAAATGAACAGATGGATATGTTTGGAGGGGATGAAGATGTTTAAAATAACAAAGATAGGGTTATTAAACTTTTGGCTTTTTGATGAAGAAGAGTTTAAGTTTTCAGATGGAAAATTATTACTTCGTGGAAAGAATGGTAGTGGTAAATCTGTTACTATGCAATCATTTATTCCACTTATTTTAGATGGAAATAAACAACCTAGTAGACTAGATCCATTTGGTTCAAAAGAAAAAAGAATTGAGGATTACTTGCTTGGACCATCCGATAGTATTCAAAAAGATGAAGCAACTGCTTATCTTTATATGGAAACATATAATGAAGATAAAGATAAGTATATTACTATAGGTATGGGACTTCGTGCTCGTAAGGGGAGACCTACAGATTTTTGGGGCTTTGGATTATGCGATAATAGAAGAATTGGAGAAGATTTCTTCCTTTATAAAGATTATGGTAGCAAGGTTTTGTTTAGTAAAAATGAACTTCACTCACGCCTTGGTAAAGATAATAGATTCGTAGAAACACAAAAAGATTATAAAGCTATGGTTAATGATTTATTATATGGATTTGAAAGTCTTGACTCCTATGATGAATTTATTAATGTTTTATTACAGCTTAGAAGTCCTAAGTTATCTAAAGGTACTAAGCCAGTTGATTTAATAGAAGTATTAGCTAAGGTATTACAACCACTATCAATAGATGATTTGCGCCCTTTAAGTGATGCAATAGAGGATACTAATAAAACTAAAGAGCAGATATTAAGTTTAGAAAAACAATTAAAAGCTTTATCTAATTTTTTAATAACTTATAGAAATTATAATGAGATAGTCTTGTATAACAAGGCACTTAGTTATCACAATTATGAAAAAGAATTAAAAGATAAAAAACAAGATATTTCATCAAAAGTAAAGTTAATAGAAAGTTTAAAGAAAGAATTAGATACACTTAATGCTAACTATATAGAACTTGAAAAAGAAAATGATACGATAGTTGCGCGACTTGAAGCAATAGATGAAAAAGATCTAAAACGTCATGCTAAAGATTTAGAAGAATTATCTAAAGAAGTAGAAACACTAAGATTAAAAATTGAGTCATTAGAAAATGTAATTCAAAAGAAACTTGATAAAAGAATTAGTATTGAGTCTAGCATTAAAGATTATGATGATAAAATATTTAGTAATGAATCAGAGATTAAAGAAATTAGTACTGATATAATTAGTTTACTTGATGAAATTAAACTAAATGATATTAAGACTGAACTTAGTAGTATTCTTGATAATAGTGATATTAATTTTGATTATATTATCGATAGAGTAAGAAAGTATAAAGAACGTATAACAACTATTAAAGCTAAATTAGATAGTGTTGATATTAAAGAATTAGAACTTAATAATAGACAAGAGGAACTTGCTAGAATTACTAAAGAATATGATCAAATAGATTTAGAATTATCGAAGACTAGACAGAAACTATCAGATAGTATTATTGATTTTAAGGATAGTATAAACTCCTTAAATAAATCTAATAAAATGATTATTTTAGATGATATAGAACGTACTAAGATATTTGAACTAATGGATAACTATAGTAGTACTAATTATATGAAATCTAGAGATATTTACTTAAATCTTGGTCATAAAATTGAAAAAGATACTATATTAGAATTATCTAAAGTAAGCAATAGAATTGATGAAGAGAATAAAAAATTAGAGTTATTAAATAATGAGTTAGAAGAATTAAAAAGTAAGAAAGAATTAGATTACGTAGTCGATAGTGAGACTCTAGATACTATTAATACTTTACAAGAAAAAGGTATTGCTTATACAGAGTTATATAAGGCAATAGAGTTTAAAGATAATATTGATTCTGATAAACAAGATAGAATAGAAGAGATACTTGTATCTTTAAATATACTAAATGCATTTATAGTAAGTGATAAGGATTTATCTAAGATAAAGAGTTTAAAAGGTACGTTTTTAAAGGCAACAAGTAAGAAATCTAATAATATTTTAAAATACTTTAATATTGTTGATACTGATATTGATTCTAAAGTAGTTAAGAATATACTTTCATCAATTAGTATTGATGATGATACTTATCATATTAATGATTCCGAATTTAAGATGGATTTTGTAATTGGATATCCAGGTAAGGAATATAAAAGCAAGTATATAGGTATTTTAAATAGAAAAAAAGAACAAAATAGACTTATTAATGAAAAAATTAGTGAGATAGAAGAATCTAATAAACTAATTAATAATTATAAAAATATTTTAAATACAATAAATGATAAAATAAGTAAGATTAAAGAAGAATTAAAGTTGTTTCCAGATTGTAATGAAATAGATAATATTGATAATAGTATTACTGACTTAACAATTAAATTAAATGAAATAACTAAGTTAAGTGATAATGTATCAAGTACTATTAATAAATTAAATAAAGATATAGAACTTATTGTAATTGATATTAATAATTTAAGTAAGAATATTGAAATACCACTTAATACTGCATCTTATAATGAAGCGCTTATAAATATAGATGTTATACAAAAAAGTATTTATGAGTTAAAAAGTATTTATGCAAGTTATCTTAATATGCGTGATTTAAAGATTACAAAAGAGATTGAACTTGAAGATAATGAGTTAGAGATAAACGATAAAAGAGATGAGTTATCAATAACAACTATTAGTTTAAATAAAGTAAAAAGTAAAAAAGAAGCAATAGAAGAAATACTAAATGATCCTAAGAATAAAGGTATAATTGAAGAGTTAAAAACTTTAAGAAAAAGAATTGATGAAATACCTAAAGAAAAAGAAGAAATATCTCTATCTATAGGTAAAAATGAAGAAAGGATTACAAATACTACTAGTTTATTAAATGAGTTAGAATCAAGTATTAAGAAGAGTGAGGCTATACTAGAAATTAAAGGTATTGCTTTAAAACGTGAATTAGAATTAGGGTATGTATATACTGAGGAAGCAAGTGCATCTAAGATTATTAAGGATTTAGATAAACATAAGAATGATGAAGTAAATCGTGCGCAGAGTAATTATTTTAGTGCTTATAATGATTATCGTAATGACTTACTAGATTATCGTATTAATAGTAGAGAAATATTTAATGATAATGATACTTATATCAATAAATATGTAAATGATTTTTATGATGAGGAAGATATAATAAGATTATTTAATGAAAATATAAGACATGATATAACTGCTGCATATCAAGGTAAAATTATTAATTTATTTGAACTTGAAAAATGTATTAAAGATGCTATTAGTGATTCAGAATTATATATTACTACTCAGGAAAGACACTTATTTGAAGACATCCTACTTAAGACAGTTGGTAGAAAGATAAGAGATAGAATTAATGAGTCTAAGGCTTGGGTACGTAAGATGAATGATATTATGTCAAGTACTGGAGAGAATAGTGATTTATCATTTTCACTTGAATGGAAGAATAAACAAGCATATACTGAAGATGAGTTAGATACTAAAGAATTAGTAAGATTATTTCAAATTGATTCTGGTGCGATTAATAAAAAAGATAGTGATGCTTTAATTAATCATTTTAGAAGTAAGATTAAACAAGAATTAGATTATAATGAAAATAATAAAGATAACTATACAAGTATAATTGCAAATGTATTAGATTATCGTAATTGGTTTGAGTTTAAGATTTACTATAAGAGAAAGTTCAGTGAGAAAAAAGAACTTACTAATAAAGTATTCTCGGTATTTAGTGGTGGTGAAAGAGCAAAAAGTATGTATATTCCTCTATATGCTGCTATTTACTCTAAACTAGAAAGTGCGGATAATAAAGCTCTTAGAGTAATTGCTTTAGATGAAGCATTTGCTGGAGTTGACGATACTAATATTAATGAATTATTTGATATATTAGGCAAGTTAAATCTCGATTATATCTTAACATCACAAGGTCTTTGGGGAGATTACGAGGCGGTATCTGATCTTGCAATATGTGAACTTACAAAAGATGAAAGTGTAAAAGCAGTTGCTGTTCAACACTTCCATTGGAATGGTAAGGTTAAAGTGATTCTTGATGAATAAAGATTTATCTATTTACTTAAAGTCTAAGCATTTATCTAGATTAATGAACTTACTAAAAGATAAATATGTATCTATTGGTAGATATAGTGGAGTTATTACTGTTACTAAATTAACTAAAGATGAATGTAAAGATATAGGAGATTTATTAGGCAAAACAATTAAAGTTGGAAGTAGTGTTAGAGTTTCATTTAAAGAGTTAACTCGCAAGATTAATGAAACGAGATTTCAAGGTTTTACTTGGAATGAACTATTTAAGTATTATTTCAATGAGACTATATTAACTAAGAAAGAATTAATAAATAATGATGAACTATCTTATGAAGCAATAATAGATAAGATGCTTAGTAAGTATAATAATTTAGATAAGTTAAAAGATATTAAAAATAAAGATAATGAATTATCTAGAATACTTAGATTAAACTATCATAAAGATAAAGAATTATTTTATAAAGATTTAGATAATATATTTAATCTATTAAGTCATATACCTAATAAAAATACTAATCTATCTATTTATGCATCTATTACAAGTAATCCTCATTATTTAGATTTAAACACTAGAACCAGTAATTTATATTTAAAGTTTTTGTGCTATATATATAATGAGGATTATCCAAATACCAATGATAAAAGAATCAACATACTTATTAAACATAATATTTATGTAGATTCACTTTCTAATTATATTATTACTTATAATCTTTGTGGTAATGAGATATTAGATATATTTAAGAAAAATAAACAAATATTTAATTTGAATTTATCTAATGCACTTAACATGGATATAATAGATAGTAAAGAAAAAAGAGTCTATATATTTGAAAATCCATCTATATTAAATAGTTTATCTAATACTAGATATCCTATTATAATTACATCAGGTAACCCTAATTTAACACTATATAAAGTTTTAGATAAATTAGTAGAATGTGGCAATAAGTTATATTATAATGGAGATTTTGACCCAGAAGGATTGCTTATTGCAGATAATTTAAAAAAAAGATATAAGGATTTACAATTATTCTGTTATAATAAATGTGACTATATTAATTCTATATCCAATGAGATTATTAATAAATCAAGATTAAATAAGCTAAATAAAGTACAAAGTAAGGAATTAAGTATAGTTAAAGATTTATTGATTACTAATAAAAAATCAGGTTATCAGGAAAAGAATATAGATAATATTAAGAAATTTATGAATTAAGGAGATGTTATGAAGTTTAATAATAAAGTAAAATTTGAATCGGATATTATGGCATATTTGCTTATTTGTGGTGTTTTGTCTGACGATGATATTAATGCTATATGTAAGCACCATAATATTAAAATTAGTGAAAAAGAAAAAAAAGATATTATAAAAGAACTCGGTATATATTATGATGGAAAAAATTATAGTAGATATGATTTTCCAGAGCTTAGTAAATTATTTTTGTTAAGAAGTTATTCTAAAATTAGATTATTAAATGATGAAGAGATTGCAAATTATATGTTATATTTAGGTAATTTATTTGATAAATTAGGAGAAATCATCAAGGATAATACCGCTGAATATGTATTTGTACTTGCAACACTTCTTAGAGTATTCGAGGATGATTATTTTGGATGTGAATTAATTAAAGATAAAAATCGTTTAGAGTTTTTTGAGAAAACTGGTATTAATAAAAAAGATACAAAGAAATTAATTGAAATATTTAATGAGTATGGTGATAAACTTAGATACTGGTATGCATATGGAAGAGATAATTATGATATTGATTTTGATGATATTATTGAAGATACATTACTAAAGAAAAAGCCAAAAGTAGAATCATTAATTAATTGCCTTAATAATTTAGATGAAGATGGTTATGAAAATATTGCTGCAACTTATGTTTTTGAAAATGAAAGTGTAGAAGAATTAAAAGATATTATTATTGAAACAATGAAAGAAAGTGTTCATTACTTTAGTAAAGAAGAATATAATAGATTTATTAATTGTAACCATAAAGAGATTACTTATGCGTTTTCTGATAATGATTTTATGCAAGGATTTGTGTTTGCATATAAGGAAGATGGTGTTATTAAAACATTAGTTCCAAAAGAGATTATGAATGTATTAAAGAGTGTTAATGTTGAAGATTTAGCGAATCGTAAGGAAGGCTTATTTAGTAATGTTGAAGATACATTTGATTCTTTTATTACCGATGTAATAATTGGTTATCTTGAAATGAATGGAGTAATTAAAAAGAAAGTATTACAAAGTTTATTAAAGAAATATCATGACTTGGATATGGATATAAAAAGTATAGATAGTATTATTGATAAATTGGGTTCACATCTTGTTCATAAAGATTATTATTCGATTGTGAATGATGATAATATAGCTAAAAGTTTATTAAAAATAAAATCCGATGATTATAGAGAGTGTACACCTGAGGTGTGCAATATTATAAATGAGTATTTGTATGAGATTAATGAAATTTGTGATGGTGATGACGAACTTGTATATAATATAAATACTATAACAAGACTTGGTGGAATGAATAAAAATAATATGGCAGAAATTAAAGATGAATTTGGTCTAAGTAAGAGTACATCTAATAAAATTTATGAAACAGTAAATAAATATAAGAATAAATTACCGCTATGGCCATGTAATGGATATAATAATCTTAATAATAGTAAAACTGTTAAAAATGAAAAGAAAATTGGAAGAAATGAACCATGTCCATGTGGATCAGGTAAGAAATATAAGAAATGTTGTGGAAGGTAATTTCAGTAGTCTTTTAAGAGAATATATGGATAATGAATTTGTTAGGACACTTAATTGTGTCTTTTTCATATCCTATTATAGGTGATTATAATGAATGATAAGAAAATAGTTATAGATGCGGGACATCCGTGATGTACTGAAAATCCCAAAAATGATAAGTGGCTATACTGCTTGCATGTACAATCAAGATAATTCTTTATACCAAGACAAAAATGTCATAATTTGTAACTTAGTCTTATAGAAAAGACAAAATTTACTTTTGAAAATATCTGTTATATAATGGTCGTAGGATAATTTATTATGATAGTAAGGGAAAATTATTTAGAAAAGATAAGAACATTTTATAATCAGAGTTTAATGCTTATGATAATGTAGCTGATAATTACCCTAAGTATGTAATATCAATGGATAAATTTGATATGTCACAAAATGGTATAATTCATAAGAATATAATTGATTGGTTAATTGATTAATAATATAATAAGCAAGGTGAAATAATGATATATATAACAGGTGATACTCATAGAGATTTT
>CAMJTE010000053.1 GCA_946408655.1 uncultured Caryophanales bacterium
CCAATTAAGATTTGAATAAATCTTAATTACAGTTTCATTATAATAAAAATGTTCTCTCAAGTCGCCTAAAGTGTTGCTGTAATGATTAAAGTATGATAATATATAAGTGCGAAGAATGAATAATATGAATCTTAGGAAGTGGCTTTTATCGGCTAATCTTGATTCATTCTTCGCAAAATTATGATTCATTGAGATTAGTCGATAAAAGCTCCTTTTAATATATGAATAATGAAGTAGAAAAAAATATAAAAGGCATGTTACCAAAAGAATTAGAACAAGTTAAAAATTTGGTTGACAAATTATTAGAGTTTAAGATTAATAATAGGACCACCAATCTAGAATATTTAAAACGTAATAAACTTATTTTTTGTCCAAACAATCAGAATCATCACATTAAAAAAAATGGGATAAAAGATTGTAATCAAAGATATTTTTGTTATGATTGTAAAAAGAGTTTTTCATTGACTAATAAATCTATAGTTGAGCACATAAAATTAACTTATAAACAGCTAAAAACATTGTTACGGTGCATGTATGATTATAAATCACTTTTAGAAACTTCATTGGAAGTTGGAATATCTAAAACTTCTACTTTTGAATTGCAAATCAGAATATTTGATGCACTGGAGACTTTTGATTCAGATAAATTACTACAAGGTGTTGTTCAAGTAGATGAGAAATATGAAAGGATAAGTTTCAAAGGATTTCCAAAAGAAAAAATGCCTCGTTCATCACGACATAACGGAAAAGATAAACATGTATCAGGAATTAGTAATGATCAAATTTGTATAGTAGTTGCAATAGATGAGAATGATTATATGGTAATTAAAGTTGTAGGAAACGGAAATGCTTCTACAAGTATGATTTCAAAAGCATTAAAAAACAAAATTATGAAAAAATCTATATTAATAACTGATAGTAAAAATTCATATATAGATTTCGCAAAGGAGAATGATTTAAAACTTATTCAAATACCGAAAGGATGTCATAAATCAAATGATTATACTATAAATGATGTAAACGAAATAATGACTGAAATTTCAAGTTACTTATTTCATAAAAAAGGAGTCTCTAGCAGACATATGCAACATCATATGAACTTTATAAGATATAGGAAAATAATAAAATATACAGTTGAATAATTAGAGGCAAATGAAAAAATGTTGCTTGATACTATATTATTAATTCCACGATTAAAAAGTGATGATGTTTATTCTACAGAATTGCCCTTTGATATTGATGAATATAAAGAATGGTATTCAAAATATGATAACTTATAATTAGAGCAACACTTTAGGCGACTTGAGAGAAAATGTTCTTTGAAATCAAGTGCTGCTGATCACTTATCTTAATTTATTTAAAATTTTAACGCTTTTTTTGGCGTCTTTTTAGCATGAACTAATTTATGCGAAGAAAAAAATATATGATTATTTTTTATCCAATATTCATATATTTTATCTTTTTAAATTAATTTACTCTTTTTTGCTGTCAGAAAGATAGTAGTTATTATTTCTTTATAATTTTATATTTCCAGTCTAATATCACCTTCAATATGTAAAACAAATATGAAGAATATAAATAAACTTTGATTAAATTATAATAATTTCCTTAGTATTTTATTATCAGTTCATTATTTTTTCTTGTGATAAACTGCATCCTTCTAACATCTCATTTATCTTTTGAAAAAACTGATCTCCAATAATTATATCAGAAAATGTATCTTTTAAATTAACAATTAAATTGTACTCTCCGTCAATAGCATATGTTTTATATTCAATTCCAAGATTATTATAGTATTGTGCAATGTGCAATTGCTGCTCTTGTGTTAAATTCTTATAAAAAACAGAAAATCTATTATTAAAACAACTTATATAAACGCTATAATACTCACTAAACATCTTATAATATTCCTTAAACAATCGATTGATTATTGTTTCAAAACAATATATTTTATATGAATACTCCATCTTAAAAAGTTCATTAACTTTCATTTTAAATAATTCTTTTTTAAATTCAACCAAATCATTATCAAAACCAACTGTTTTTTCTTCTTTAGAAAAACTATTTATAATTATCCAATTTTTTTCCTGCCTTTTTTCTTTATCATCAAATTTTCTTCCTGCAATATATTCTTTAACAGCAATAATTGCATCAATAGTTTTACTATAATCAATAGATTTTTCCTTTTGATTATTATAATTCTGTTTAAATATTTTTAATCTTTCTTCTCTTCCATTTTTAGATTTCAATTCACTATTTAGGGCAGTTGCGCAATCATCTATTTGCCACAATTCTGCAGGACTAATTTCATCGATGAATTCCCCTTCGCTTTGAAGAAAGGCGTCAAAAGGTGTAACTTCAATTTCATTTTTAATATTTCTATTTATATGGTTATAATTACAATTAATAGGGTCAATTATTTCATTATCATTGGTAGGATCACTTTTAAATATACCATTTATTCCGTATTTCTCATCCACTATATTTATATAATTAAGTTGATGTCTCCCTTTAGTCCAGCCATATGAGAAAGAACTAATCCCAACTCTTTTAAGCAGAGACTCCAACAATTTTGCAAACCCAACACATACCATATAATCATTTTGAAGAATTAAATATATGTTTCGACTATGCTCCGATCCTTCGTCTTTCTCTTTATACTTTTTAAAGCTTTTTACAATATTATAAACAGCGATATACTTTTCATAAGGACTTAAATTACTATTATTTATATCATCAGAAATAATATCTAATGTCTTATTAATTAATAGAACTCCTTTTCCACTCATCGAATTAGTATTATCATGTGAATTAAAAACCACATATTCTAAATCGATAATTTTTTCTAGATATTTTGAATCAATTTCTTCAGAACTAATGCTAAATGTTAATTTAATATTTTTGTTATATTTTTTGATTATTTTTATTATTTCATTAATCTTTTCAACATCAAAGTTTTGAATATCCTCACTTCCTGAAATATCAGTAACTTTTTTCCCTGTTATATAAATATTTTTTACACTACTATCAAGTTGAGAAATAATATAGTCATAACTATCTATCCTATTATATTTATTTATATTTAAACATAAAATTCCTTGTTCATTTGTTCCAATTGTAGTAGCAAACTTAGAATCTATATTCTTCTTATATTCCTCTATAACACTCTCATCATCATTATTTAAGGTACCAATATTTACTATTTCAATAACTTTTTCAATTGGTTGATTAATAAAATTATTTAAATTCAAATCTTTAATAGATATACTTTTATTTTTTAATGAAGAAATTACCAATTCAATATTACTTTTTAACCATTCGGGTGATTCTTTAGTCAACAAATATTTTCCACTTATACACCAAAAACATAACTTATCAAGAACATTTGTAACATTTATATTTTTTTCCACAACAAATTTTACAAAATGAGTAACTAAATTATTTTTTAATAAAAATATATACTGATTATTATCCAATAAACTATATATTAGAACAAAATTATTTTCATTAACCTCGGTTATTTCAAAATCATTATTTTTTAAAGCCATTACAAAAATATTATTAATATCTGGTGTTCTTAACTCTTCAACATTATTATACAATATCATTAATCTATTATAATCGCTACGAAAATTATCAATTATTTTTTCCCAAATATCATTAGATACTTTATTAGTTTTCAAATACTTAATTAATAATTCAAATATATTATCTTGTTTACAATTGTCAACAATTAACATTGCAATTTCGTCAATGTTATAATTACCGTTATTATAATTTAAAAATGCTTCTATATTATTAATATCACTTTTTAAATATAGCTTCCCTAACTTAGTATTGTTAATAATAAATCTTTTTGGTAAACCTTGATAGTCAATTTTTTCAACCAAAACTTCATATATTTTTTCTCTATCATGCTCTTCCATCTTATCTATATTTTTATATGCAAAAACATAGTCTGCATCCCTTGTCACTTCAAAAAGTTTGGAAAATGTATGAATATCAATTGAATCTATTTTTTCCATAATGCATTTTTTTACTTTTGTATCTTTTAACAATTCATTATTACCATCCAGTAATTTGTTAATATAACTATAATTTATCTTTCCAAAAGAATTTAAATTAAAAATTACATAATCTACATATTTTTCATATCTATCATCTATTGCATTATTATAATTAAAACCATTATTTAAAGCATACTCAATAATCTCCCATGACAATTCATTTAAAGGTATCTTGTTTAAATTATTAACATTAATTTTTATCATCAATTTGTGTATTAAATTCATTTTATCACCTTTCACAATATATTTATTAACTCTTTTTTATCGTTAATTTTATTTGTATAATTATTGTAATTGCTATTATAATAAATTAAATTTTTTCTACATCGTGCATAATTTATACACTTAATATCTATATCAGGATTATAAACATCATAATAGCTACAATCATCTTCATAGACTAATTATACCATATAAAGAAAAAGAAGCAACAAAATTGCTTCTGAAAGATAGTAGTCATTAATTCTTTATAGTTTTATAATTTCAGTCTAATATCACCTTCAATCTGTAAACAATATAACAATTTAATATTAAATTTATGTGTGATAAAAATTAAATATTTGTGAAATTAAGACATATTCTTTTTTGAAAGAACTAATTTTTTTATCTCGTTATTATGTACAATCCTAGTTATATCAACATCAGAAATACTTGAGTTGTCCGCACAATATTTCTTTATTTCTATAACAATATTATCTATATCATAATCATCGACATTAAAACCTAATTTTTTCATTTTATCAATAATCGCATTTTTACCTGAATGAATTCCAATTACAATGTTATCAACATATATTCCATAATCCTCTGGATTAATTATTTCATATGTTTTTTTATTATTAATAACTCCAGCTTGATGAATACCTGCTTCATGTTTAAATGCATTAGCACCTACAATAGGTTTATTATTTTGTACATAAGAATTAGTAATATCTTGAACATACCTACTAACTTCATAGATCTTCTTTTTATTTATTCCTGTTTCGCATTTAAAATAATCTACTCTAGTATTTATTGCGGCCACGACTTCTTCTAAAGCAGTATTTCCAGCACGTTCACCAATACCATTTATTGTACACTCTATTTGTGTCGCACCAACTTTAAGTGCAGATAGTGAGTTTATTGTCGCAAGTCCTAAATCATTATGACAATGAACTGATAAATCTACTTCATTTATATATTTACTATGTTTTTTAATATAGCTTAAAAATTCAGTAAATTCTTCTGGAACTGTATATCCAACAGTATCTGGAATATTAATAGTAGTCGCACCAGATAAAATAGCAATATCTATTATCTCTACTGCAAAATCTGTATCAGTTCTAGTAGCATCTTCAAGAGAAAACTCAATATCATCACATTTCTTTTTAGCATAACTAACACAGTCTTTCACAATACTTTTAACTTCTTCCTTCGTTTTCTTTAATTTGTACTTCATATGAATATCTGATGTAGCAATAAAAACATGAATTCTTTTTTTATTAGCATCCTTTATTGCTTCATAAGCAATATCTATATCTCTTTTATTACATCTAGCAAGTGATGTAACAACACTATTTTCAACCACTTTTGATATTTCTTTTATCGCTTTAAAATCATTTTCACTAGAAGCAGCAAAACCAGCTTCAATAATATCTACATCCATTCTATCTAGCATAATAGCTAGTCTTACTTTTTTTGATACCGTCATTGAACACCCTGGAGATTGTTCACCATCTCTAAGCGTTGTATCAAATATTTTTATACTTTTCATAAATAACCTTCTTTCTATAAAAAAAGCCTACTACAATTAAGTAATAGGCGACAAAATAAACTAAAATAATTATATTTATATATGCAAATATGCAAAAATCACCTATTACTTTTCAGTCGAAGTAATAAGCATAAGAGATTTCTATTGTTATTATAAGCATAATTAAACATAATTATCTTCCTTTCATTAAACAAAATATATCACGATTATTCTTTAGTGTCAATACATATATCTTTCTTATTCCAACTTCTATTATTACATTTAGGACATTTCATATATCTAGTTCTACCTATATGCATAGCAAATATCATTTGTTTATTTGTTGGTACATATTTATATCCGCACTTACCGCATTTATAATATCCTGCAATTCTTTCTATTCTAAGTGCAAATATCATTCCTACTATAAATATGATTATTGAAGTAAGTATCAATATTACTCTAACTAATAAAGCCATGTCTATATAAGATGCAACAAATATTAGTATAAGAAATGTTAAGGAACTAATTATCCCTATTACCCACTCAATTAATAATAAGTTTTTAGCATACAAATTATTTTGTTTTTGTAACTCAATTAATTTCTCATGTTTCATAGTATTCTCCTAGTTATTCTTTATTAATTATTTAGCTTTATACCAAGTTCATCTAATTGGTTACTATCTACTTTATTTGGACAATTACTCATTAAATCTGATGCACTTGCAGTCTTAGGAAATGCAATTACGTCACGAATATTATCAGTATTACATAAAAGCATAGTCATTCTATCTAGTCCTAGAGCAAATCCACCATGGGGAGGTGTTCCATATTTTAAAGCATCAACAAAGAACCCAAACTTATCATTAACCTCTTCTTTAGTTAATTCTAATGCTTCAAACATTTTCTCTTGTACATCTTCATTATGAATACGAATAGAACCTCCACCTGCTTCATATCCATTTATAACAACATCATATGCTTTAGAATAGCAATGTTCTTTATCAGTAAGTAATTTATCGATATCGCTATCTTTAGGCATAGTAAATGGATGGTGTAATGAGACAAACCTTCCTTCTTCTTCACTCCATTCAAAAGATGGAAAATCCGTTACCCAAAGTACTTTATAACTATTATTATCTATTAAATTCTCATCTTTTGCGATTTTACATCTTAGCGCACCTAAAGAATTTTTAACTATCTTTTTATCTCCCATTACGATTAATACTAAATCTCCATTTTTTAATTCTAACTTAGATTTAATTAAAGAAAGTTCTTCTTCACTTAATAATTTAACTATACTACCAGTAGTTTCTTCTGCAATCTTTAAATATGCTAGTCCTCCTGCTTTATATTTCTTTACGTATTCAGTTAAACTATCTAATTTCTTTCTTGAATAATTATCAGCACTACCTTTTACTACTATAGCATTAATAATACCATTGTTATCAATTACCCCTTTAAATAGATTAGAATCATTATTAGTAAGTATCTTCGTAATATCCTTAATCTCCATACCAAATCTTAAATCTGGTTTATCAGATCCATAATTGTTAATTGCATCATCATAAGTCATACGCATAAATGGCTTAGGTAAATCAATATCCTTAACTTTCTTAAAAATATCTCTAACTAACCCTTCGGCAACATCCATTACATCATCTTCATCAACAAAACTCATCTCAACATCTATTTGCGTAAACTCTGGTTGTCTATCAGCACGCAAGTCTTCATCTCTAAAACACTTTGCAATCTGAAAATATCTTTCCACACCACCTACCATAAGTAATTGTTTAAATAACTGTGGAGATTGTGGAAGTGCATAAAACGACCCCTTATTTACACGAGATGGTACTAGATAATCCCTAGCTCCTTCTGGTGTTGATTTACATAATACTGGTGTTTCTATTTCTAAAAATGATAAAGAATCTAGGTAATTACGGGTTGCTATAGTAATTTTATGACGTGTTTCTAAATTATTTTTTAAACTATTTCTTCTTAAATCTAAATATCTATATTTTAATCTAGTATCTTCTAATGCAGTAGTTGTATCACTTATTTCAAATGGTATTTCTTTAGATTTGCTTAGAATCTCAATATTATTTACAACAACCTCTATATCTCCAGTAGAAATATTTTTATTTACACTACTTCTTTTTTCAATAATACCATTTACTTTAATTACATATTCACTCTTAATAGTATTTGCAATATCATAACACCTAGCCTCAGGATTAATTACTAATTGCATTATTCCACTTCTATCTCTAAGATCAATAAATATAAGTCCACCTAAATTTCTTACCTTAGATGCCCATCCATATAAAGTTACACTCTCACCTACATTATTAATGTTATACTCCGTATTAAATTTCTTCATAAACTCCTCCTAAAATTATAAAAAGCCTATAAATTTAAGGGCGAAACATTCGCGGTACCACCTTAATTCATAGACTGTGCTATCTCTTTCTTTAACGCAGATATACGATTATTCTTAACATTTGATGTCTTCATTATAACTACTAACTAGTTTACACCACCCACTAGCTCTCTTTATAGCGCTTTATAATTACTCCTTCAAACAAATACAAGGCTATTTTATCACATTATTAAAATAATATCCAGTTATTTTACACACTTTTTTCATAAATAAATTATCAATTTTTAATTATCTGGCATACCAGTATTCATAACCATTATTATCAATATATTTGCTCATTTTCTATTTCATTCATATTTATCCACAACTATATATAACATGCAATAAAAATTTTAAATTTGCTTGTTTTAGCCTGTATAGTATGGATTTTTTAATAATTGTTTTAACTTAAATCCTACTTCTTCTACTGTCGCATCTTTAATTTTAGCAGCCCCAGAATACTTATGTCCTCCACCATCAAATTCTTTCATTACCGCACCGACATTTATTTTTCCTTGAGAACGAGATGAAATAGATACTGTATCTTCGCTAATTTTACCAAGAGCAAATACTGCATCAAGACCATATCTAAGCGAATAATCTGCAGCTTTAGCAAGTTCAACAGCTTCAACCAGTTCATTCTCATCTGCAATTATAGTTCCTACTGTGTAATTAAATATATTAAGCCTATTTACTAAGTTTTGAACCTTTCTATCACTATAAAAGTCTTCAACAAAGAATTCTGAAACTCTATCTGTACTAGCCCCTGCATCTAATAATTTAGAAGCTATTTTAAATGTATCTGATTTAGTATTTTTAGTAAGTCTTGCAGTATCTAGATGTATTCCTGTAAGTAGATAAGTAGCTATATCACTAGGTATTTTTATCCTATATGAATTAAGTAATTTAGCAATGATCTCTGATGCACTTGATGCACTAGAATCTATATAATTATAGCTAGATATTATTGAACCATCTCCTAAATTATGATGATCTATTATTATACTATTACTTTTATTTAACAAATCACTTACACTTATTAATTTATTACTGTTAACATCAGTCAAAATAAATAAATCATTTTCATCTTTAATATCATTATATTCTTCCTTATCAATAACAATACTGCCTTTTTGATTTAATTCTTCAATAATTACTTTTACACCTGGATATATTTTAGTTATATCATCACTTACAATAATTCTAGATTTCTTCTTAAACTTCCTTGCAATTAAAGTAATACCAGCAGCAGAACCTATTGCATCAAAATCAGGCTTATTATGTGGTATAACTATAACTTTACTCGCTTTAATAATTCTATCAGTCATATAGACTTTTAAATCATTTATCATATCCTTACTCCTTAACACCACTGTATTATATTATAAATCATAAGAACAAAAAGTCAAAATAAATTTTGACTATTGCCTACCTCACGGTAGGCTT
>CAMJTE010000054.1 GCA_946408655.1 uncultured Caryophanales bacterium
TCGTAATGTCAATGGTTTATACACAAAAAGTATCAATTTCCTATTATATAAAAAAAGCCTATTACAGACTTTTCGAGTAAGGAGTGTTTTGTTAGTTATCACCAACACATACAGTATAATAAATATTTGTGTGAATATTATGAATTAAATGTGTAATTTTAGTGAAACTATATAAAACTTCCTATAACTATGGTAATAGCAGCTAAAAGTACTCCTGCAGTAAATCCTATTAGGCAATACATTGCTAAAGAACCTTTAAATTTTTTCTCTTTATGTTCTTTATTCTTTTTTACTTTTTTAACCTTTGGTTCTTTAGTAGCAACTTCTTGAGTCTTAGGTATCTCTTTATTTATTTCTTTAAGTTTTTCTAAAGGTTTAGTTTCTTCAATAATTTTTGGTTCTACTTTTTCTACTTTTTCTTCTTTTTTAGTTTCTTCTTTTATTCTTTCTTGTACTCTTCTTGCCGACTCATACTTTCTTACATTATCTATAACCCAACTTAATTCTTCTTTTGGACTAATAAGAGGATTATCAATATATTCTTTTATATCATCATATTTTAATGTTAAATTATGATATTTAAACGCACCATAAGCTCTAATATCACGAATTATTATATCAATATCTGCAGGTTTAACAATCATATCTATTTTTAAATTCTTTAATACAGCTTCACCTGTTTTCTTTAGTTTTGCATAATATAATTTTCTATCTTGTGTTTCAACAAAAAAATTAGCAAAGTTTATATAACTTATATTTAAGTTTTTAATCTCTTTTACAATTAAAGTCAACATTGCCTTCTCACTTGCTGACATCTCTCTTATAGTATTTAGATGTTGTTTTAAATCATGCGATTGAATAAACTCAAAAATATTTGAATCTTTAAAATAATTTTTTACCTCATCAATTGTTCTTAATTTAGATAAATTTTCTATAGTAACTTCCAGAGGAACATTAGTATAGTATTCAACTAAATAAAGCATATTAGAGTTTTTCTCAACAAAGCGCAGATATTTCATATCACCTGCTAATATAAGTTCATTAAAATCTATTAATTCAATACTATTCATAATTACCCTCTATTCTATATCTCTGATATAATAGTATCATAATAAGTCGAAAAATACAAGAAACTATTCTAATATTTTCTATAATCAATTTTTTTTACTTTTTGTAAATAACAATCACCACATAGTGCAACATAAGATACATCTTCTTGCGCACCATCTATTAGTATATCTGGTCCATCTAATGTATATTTACCGTTTAACTTTCTAGCCGCATACCTAGCAGTATTACCACAAACACAAAGTGTTTTTATCTCTTCAATATTTTCGGCAATCTCTAAAAGTCTAGTTGAACCAGTAAATCCTTCCATCTTAAAATTAGTACGAATTCCATAACATATAACGGGAATATCTAACACTTTAGAAGCAAGATATAATTCATCTATTTTATCTTTTGGTAATAATTGTGCTTCATCTACAAAAACACATCTTAGATTACTTGTAAATCTACTTTTTATTTCCTTTACAATATTTGTATCATTATCAATTAAAACATCAACTACTCTTTGCATACCAATTCTAGAATCTAAGCAGTCATTACCTTTAGTATCAATCTTAGGTTTCATAACTAATACTTGATAACCTTTTTCTTCATAATTATAAGCAGTACGCATTAAATCAATGCTTTTACCACTGCCCATAGTTCCATATTTAAAACATAGCTTTGACATATAATCTCCTAAAATGGCATTTTAAAATTACCGTTTTTCATTCTTTTCATCATAGTTTTCATCTGTTCAAATTGTTTTAATAACCGATTAATCTCTTCAACACTTCTTGCGCATCCCTTAGAAATTCTAAGTTTTCTTGTGTTTTTAATACACTCTGGGTGTCTTCTTTCATAAGGTGTCATAGATAAAATAATTGCTTCAATATGCGCCATATCTTTAGGATCAATTCGCACTTTTTTTAACTCTTTTGGAACACCTGGTATTAGCTTAATTAAACTTTCAAGTGGTCCCATCTTTCTAATTTGTTTGAATGTTTTTAAAAAATCTTCTAAATCAAATTTACCTTGTTCCATCTTTTTAGCTGTTGCGAGTGCTTCATCTTGATCAATGGTTGCCTCAACTTTCTCAACCATACTCATTAAGTCACCCATACCAAGAATACGACTAGCCATTCTATCTGGATAAAATTCATCTAATCCATCCATTTTTTCTGATACACCAACAAATTTAATTGGTACATTTGTTAAATGACGAATAGATAAAGCTGCTCCACCTTTAGTATCACCATCTAATTTTGTTAGTACCGCACCAGTAAGTGGTAGTCTATTATTAAATCCCTCAATAACATTAACAGCATCTTGTCCCGTCATACTATCTATTACAAGTAATATTTCATTAGGTGTAATCTCATTATTAATATTATTAAGCTCATCCATTAATGCTTCATCTATATGAAGTCTACCTGCTGTATCAATGAGTACATAATCATACTTATTTTCTTTTGCATAAGCTAATGCATTCTTACTTATCTCAACTGGATTACCTGCACCTTCATCATATACTTCAATATTTAATTCTTTACCAATTTGTTTTAATTGATCAATAGCAGCAGGACGATACACATCACATGCAACAAGCAATGGTTTTTTCTTATACTTTTTACGAAGTAATAATGCGATTTTACCAATAGTAGTAGTTTTACCGCTACCTTGAAGTCCAACCATCATTAAAATAGATGGATTACCTTTAGTATATAAATCTTCTTTATCTCCACCAAGTAATTCTACAAGTTCATCTTTAACTATTTTTACAAATACTTCTCCTGGTTTTAAACTTTTCTTAACTTCTTCACCTAGTGCTTTTTCTTTAACTGTTGCGATAAACTCTTTTACAACTTTATAATTGACATCTGCTTCTAGTAAAGCAAGTCTAATTTCACGTGTTACATCACTTATATTATCTTCTGTAATTTTCCCATAACCTTTTATTTTATTAACCGCATTCTGCAGTCTTTCTGATAAATTCTCAAACATAAAATCACCTTTCTATTTATAATTCATAACATTCTTTAGCTTTATCGCACAAAAATGCAATTTCATTTCTTAAATCACTACTATAATCAATGTCTCTATAATACATAAAACTATTATGTATTATTTTCCCTTTAAACATTAATAATGTAGTTTTAATATGAACAGGAATTTCTCTATTTTTAATCATTTTATCGATATTATCTCTAATTCCTTTTACCATGTATATTATACCATCATTAGATAAGATTCTAGTATAATCTCTATCAAAACCTACTAAAATAAATTCATCACTAGTAAGTGCACTTTTAAAATTAGCAACAATATCAAGCTCATCTTGTTTTAAATTAAGCGGATTATCTTTAATATATTCATCAATAACATTCTTATGTTTCCAAAGATAATCATCAATATCTTTAATTAATTCAGGATTTGTTTCTTCTTGTTTTTCAATTTTTCCAACATCTAAATTTATCTCATATTTTTGATTCACATAATCAATTAGAGATAAATACAACTTATAAAACTGATCTGCACCTCTTCTAGGTAAATGAGCATCATTTTGCATAACCCTTGAAAAAATTATTTTCAAATTTTCTCTTTTCTTTTTTTCTTCTTCTAACTCTTTTTTTGAAAATCCACAATATGATGGAGACGGTTCTATAGATAATGCATCTTCTATCTTAGATAGCATTTCTTTATCAATAAAGTATGCCAAACCACTATGACTACCAAGAACTCTATATCGTTCTATTTCTTTTAAGAGCATAGACTTCATTCGATGTTTTTTTACTTCATCAAACAGTTTCCTAACTTTTTCATTACTCAAATGATAACCATAATAAAACATTTCTTCATTTTCTTCTACTGACGAATGAAAAGTTCCACTTAAAGCATATTTTTTTCTATTTTCATTTATTTCATCTATATAATCATAGTAATTACGATAACATATATATTCATTCCAATTTTCATCTTCACTTTTAAATTCTTGATAACAGCAGCAATAATAATGAATAAAAGGATTATTAAATTCTTCACCTAAAAGATTTTCATCTACATTAAATACATTTACAACTAAGTTTTTTAAACTTTTTACAAGCATAGTACCATTAGTTCTAACTACACCTACTATAAATACATAAAAATCTTTTTGATTTTTCATTTGTTTATTAATCTTAGTTTTTAAAGCATTTATAACATTATCAACTTGTTCTTCATATATTTCACATTTAGACTTATTGATAATTAGTTTATTACTTAATTCATTTATCTCCCAGTCATACTTCTTTCTATCAGTCTTCGTTAAATCATTTTTTCTTAAATATCTCAACAATTCTAATTCCCTTAAAGTACATATACTATAAAGATATCCATCTATTTTATAAACATCAATAATTTCTTTTAACATTTCCTTTTTGTTTACTTTACCAAAATCTTTTACATTATAAACTAAACTTTCATATAAAGAATATGCTTGATACTCATCATACTTATTAAATTTTTTTTCTAACTTCATATTCAACTCCTAATACAGTTTTACTTATTCATTATACAAAAAAAAACAAATAAAAAGCAATACATTAGTATTACTTAAATAAAACTTTTACTGATTCTTTATTAGATAAAGTAGAATAAGGTGTATATAAATAATCCACTCTAATTAACTCATCATTCATAAAATCATAAGTAAATCCTAGTCTATCTTTTATTACTTCATTATTGTTTTCTACAACATATCTAACTACTTCACATTTAAATACAAGTTCAAATACTTGGTTAAACTTAATACCATAGTTTTCACAATTATACATAAACTTATTTCCTATTTCTTGTTTTATATAGTGCGTCTTTGCAACAGTAGGATTAGTTGCAAGTAATCCTACAGCTTTATTACCACTATAAAAATAATTAAATGCTTCATATAAATCTTTCATTATTAATAAATTTCCTTCTTTAATATAATCCTTCACCAAATCACCAGGAAATATTATACATAAATAACGAATTTTGTCAAACTGGACAAATACTAAAATTAATAGTATAATTAATTAGTCGCAAAAAGAAAGGAGGTAACATGAATTTAATAAAAAATAATGATACGTTAGTATATGCTTTAGGTGGACTTGGTGAAGTTGGAAAAAACATGTACTGTTTTGAGTGTGGTAATGAAATTATTATTACTGATGTTGGAATTACTTTTCCAACAGGAGATTTACCTGGGGTAGATTACATTATTCCTGATTTTACGTATCTTAAGAAAAATGAATCTAAAATAAAGGCTTTATTTATAACCCACGGGCATGAAGATCATATCGGTGGTATTCCATTTTTATTAAGTACGGTAAACATTCCAGTAATATATGCGCCTAATCAAGCAGTAGGTTTAATTAGAAAAAAATTAGAAGATAGAAGTATTAGTTATAAAAACTTATATGTATATAATGAGAATACTAAAGTAAAATTTAGAAATTTCACTATTGAATTTTTTAGAACAACTCACTCTATTCCTGATTCGCATGGTATTGTAATTCATTCACCTAATGGAACTATCGTTACAACGGGAGACTTTAAGTTTGACTTAACACCAATAGGTCCAATGGCAAATCTACATAAAATGGCTGAAATTGGAAAAAAAGGTGTTACTCTACTTCTTAGTGATAGTACTAATGCTTTGAATGAAGGTATGAGTACATCTGAATCAAAAGTAGATGAAACATTATCAGAAATATTCTTAAGGCATAAAGGCAGAATTATTATCGCAACTTTTGCATCTAATATATATAGATTAAAACATATTGTTGATACTTGTAAAAGAAACAAAAGAAAGATTGCGATATTCGGACGTAGTATGGAGAATAATATTGAAATATCGCTAAAAGAAGGATACATTAAACACAAAGAAATATTTGTATCTCCAGAAGAAGCAAACAAATTAGCTCCTAATCAAGTATGTTTGTTATGTACAGGTTCACAAGGAGAACCACTTGCCGCACTATCTAGAATTGCCAATGGTTCTCATAGACAAATCAGATTACAAAGTGATGATCTTGTAGTATTCTCATCATCTGCAATTCCCGGTAATGCATTAAGTATATCTAAAACAATCAATAAACTATATATGCAAGGAGTAAAGGTTTGTTCTAATACATCTTTAGCTGATGTACATACATCAGGACATGGTAACCAAGAAGAATTAAAGTTAATGTTAAGATTAATTAAACCTAAATATTTTATGCCTTTTCATGGTGAATTTAGAATGCTTAAAAGCCATGCTGATGTTGCAATTGAATGTGGTATTCCTAAAGAAAATAATTTTATTTTAGAAAATGGAGACGTTTTATCTATTAGAAAAGATAAAATCCAAAGAAAAGGTCACATTCAAGCCGGAGATGCTTATGTTGATGGTAATCGTATTGGTGAAATATCGGCAGCTGTTATGCGTGAGAGAAAAAACATGTCTAATGATGGTATAGTTGTTGTAATAGCTAATATTGATACAAAAAATAAACAACTACTTGGAGATGTCAATGTTACAACTAGAGGATTTGTATACGTTCAAGAGAATTATGAATTAATAAATAAATTAGAAAATATGTCTAAAAAGATTATTTTAAATAGTATTAAAACACATGTTTCATTTAACGAAATTAAATCTAACATTATTACAGATCTATCAAGTTATATTTATGAAGTTACGGGAAGAAGACCTATTATATCACCTGTGATGATGGATATCAAAAGAAGTGCTTAGGCACTTTTTTTGATTCAACAATTATTCAACTAGTGTAATATTATTATTAATTTTGTTTTCTATATATTGTAGATTATCAAAAGACTTATTATTACTTAATAAATCCATTTGTCTTTTAGCCATACTATTTAATTTTATAAGTCTTTCTCTTTGAGAGATTCCTATTTCAATTAATTCTGCATTAATGTTTTCCAAATTATTTAATATTACTAAATGTAATAAATCTGTATAGTCTCTAATATTACCTTTATCAGCAACACTCGGATTCTTTTCTCTCCATGCTTTAGCTATCACGCCAAATAAAGCAACATTTAATACATCAGCTTCTTCTGCATATACAAATCTTTTTTGTTTTTCTGTTAGTGTTGGAACAATAAAGCTTTTAATTGCATCAGTATGTACTAAGTAATTAACTTTAGTTAAAACTCTATTAGCATGCCAATCAAGTTTATTTTGATATGCTTCATTTTTCTTTAATCGTTGAAATTCTTGAATTACATATAATCTGAATTCTGGAGATAGCCAACTTACAAATTCAAAAGCTATATCTGGATGAGCAAATGTTCCTCCATCATATCGGCCAGATTTAGAGATTATACCTATAGCGTTTGTTTCTCTAATCCATTTTTGAGGGGACATTTTGAATTTATTACTACCTGCTTCGTTTTTAAACGTAGCGAATTCGCCCCCTTTAAAATATTCATTATTCAATTATTCCCACAGTCCCAAAAAAGAAATAACATCTTTATTTCTCATCCAATCTCTAATTGGTAATCTAGGTTCTTCATTATCAGCATATCTTGCTAAATCAGTTAGTGAGATATAATCGTTATTATTAATTCTTAATACATTAATTTTTTGATCATTAACCATCATTTCAGTTTTTATAATATCATTATTCATAACATCCTTCCTTCTTAATAAATAGTCTTTTCCCCTCTAATAATAATATACGACAAAACTTTTAAATTTCCTTTTTATATTTAAAAAAAACTACAAATAAATTGTAGTTTCACTTAATTTATAGCCTAAATACTTAAGTTGTCTTATTAATCTAAATAATGCATCATCTTTCATCTTTGCTTCAATCATTATATCAATATCTCTATCACAAGCTTTTATCATATCTAAGAACTTAACAAATTCTTTAATATCTATAAAATCATGATGGGCTCTATACTCTTTTTTACTTTTAGGAGAAGAAAAATGTACTTTAGGAATACCATCAAATGTATTAAATATATATTCTAAATAATTACTAATATCCTCTTTATCGTTATTGCACTTATAATGATGATAATCCAAGCATATTTTACAATTTATCTCTTTAGAAATATTAATACAATCAATAATATTATATATCTTATCATCATTTTCAATCATTATCATATCCTGTATCTCTTTATCAAGTAACTTAAAATTATTTAAAAATCTTTTAATTCCTTCTTCTTTGCTTATAGTTTTACCACCTACATGAAATATTAAATTAGACTTAATTTTCATTAACTTAAACATATTATGATAAATTTTACATATATTAATAGTGGATTTAACTACATTATCCGATACACTATTTAATACATAGTATGGATCAACATGCATATCAACTCGAATATTATTTTCTTTTATAATTTTACCAATATTAGAAAAATATCTCTTATACTTATTTAAATCTATTTCTACATCTGGATGAGTTAAAAGTGGAATTATATTAGATGATAATCGATAAAAATAAATATCATTTCTAATATTATATTGCAATATATTTTCTAAACTTTTAAAATTACTAATTATTACTTCATTTAATTTATTATAGCCTACTCCCTTTTTAATATCTTCTAACTTTTTAAATTGACTATATGTTAGTAAACTAGATGAAGTTTCATCAAGAGCATTAGATATACATGCATAACCTAATCTTATCTTCATATTATCACCATTATTATTATGAAAGGAATGATTTTTTTTATGACATTAAAAAAGGATAAAATTATAAGTACTATAGGAATTACACTATTATGTTTCTTATTTCATTTTCTATATGAATGGATTCCAAGTACAATTACATCAATATTCTTTCCAGTAAATGAATCTATATGGGAACATATGAAGCTATTTATAACTTCAATTTGTTTTTATGGAATAATTGACTACATAATACTATCTAAGACTAAAGTACTATTTAATAACTTTATATTTAATTTATTTGTAACATCAATTGCAAGTATAGTTATATACTTATTAATATTTTTACCAGTATATAATTTGATTGGTGAAAACATGATTTTTAGTATTACTCTTATGATTATAGTTATAATTATATCGCAGATAATAAGTTTTTATATTTTAAAACATAATCATATAAAATATGTAAATATTATAAGTTTTATATTAATTATTTTATCTTATATAGTATTTGGATATTTAACATATCACCCAATGCATAATTATATATTCTTAGATAAAGCTAATAATGTTTATGGTATTAATGAATACAATATCTAATATAATTAACTAGGTGATTAAATGTTAGCCTATAGAATAATTATTGATAATAATGAATTAAAGTATTACAAAAACAATAAAATATATTATGATAATGAACCTATATTTAATGTAAATAATCATTCTTTATATGAAGTAAATACTTTTCCTAATAAAGATGGACTATATAAATATTTTGGCTCTTGCACATATTCTATGGGATTAATTCCTAGACATATCAATTAAC